>CAYWAX010000026.1:0-16119 GCA_964456425.1 uncultured Nitrospinaceae bacterium
AAGAATTCATTTCTTCCTTAGGCCTTAAAGTTCCTTCTTTAGAAGGATATCTTTTCCCTGATACTTACTCTTTAAGAATCAAAATGGCTCCTGAACTAGTCCTAAAAAAAATGTTACAAAATCTCAATAAAAAAATATCCCCAGAAATTAAAATTAAAATCAAAAATCAAAGGAACACTTTACATAAAGTCCTTACACTCGCGTCTATTATTGAGAAAGAAACATCAATTCCAAGTGAAAGATTTCTAATTGCTTCTGTTTTTTTGAATAGATTAAAAAAAAATATGAGACTTCAAAGTGACCCTACAGTAATTTATTCTCTACCTTTTTCAAAAAAGAAATTATCAAAAAAAGATCTCCTTTATAATTCTCCTTATAATACTTATATTTATAAAGGACTCCCTCCAGGACCAATTGCCAGTCCAGGAATACAATCCATACTAGCTGTTTTAAATCCTGCGAATAAGAGTTTTCTTTATTTTGTTGCCAAAGGGGATAAAGGACATCTTTTTTCAAAAACGTATAAACAACATAGAAGAAACATTCGTTTTATCAAAAAACAAAGGTTCAGAAAGGTTGACCTGAATTATGGCACAGTGTCATCATCTAAGTAATTTTCACTTAGTTTTAATTATTTCATATTTAAATAACAAGAAAATTCTTTGGTAGATGGAGCAAATTTTGTTAGAAACTAGATACAATCCAAAAGAAACGGAAGCAAAATGGTATGCCGATTGGCAAAAAAAAGGTTATTTCAAAGGCGAACCAGACGATAATAAGAGAATGTATTCCTTGGTCATTCCCCCGCCAAATGTAACCGGCTCACTTCATATGGGTCATGCGCTTAATAACACCCTACAGGATATTTTAGCAAGATGGCACAGAATGAAAGGTTATTCTGTTTGCTGGATGCCCGGCACAGATCATGCTGGAATTGCTACCCAAAATGTTGTTGAGAGAATGTTAGCTTCAGAAAACAGATCGAGAGAAGAATTGGGGAGAGAAAATTTTATAAAAGAAGTATGGAAGTGGAAAGAAAAAAGTGGTGGGACAATTATCAATCAGTTACATAGGCTCGGGGCTTCTTGTGATTGGGAAAGAGAACGATTCACAATGGACGAGGGTCTATCTCTAGCAGTAAGAGAAGCATTTGTTCGTCTATACGAAGACGATCTTATTTACAGAGGAGATTATCTAGTTAATTGGTGCCCAAGATGTGGAACCGCTGTATCAGATCTTGAAGTAGAGTTTGAAGAACACAAAGGAACTTTATGGGATATCTTTTATCCTTTCGTTAATGAAGAATCAGGATTAGTAGTTTCAACAACAAGACCAGAAACTATGCTAGGTGATACTGCTTTAGCAGTTCATCCAGAAGATGAAAGGTACAAAAAATTTATAAATAAGAAATTAAGATTACCTCTAGTAGGAAGAGAGATTCCTCTTATTGCCGATGACTTCGTTGATCCTGAATTTGGTTCAGGTGTTGTGAAAATAACACCAGCTCATGATCCCAATGACTATGAAGCTGGAAAAAGAAATTTATTGCCACAGATAAATATTCTGACTGAAGATGGAAGAATCAACGAAAATGGAGGTATATATAATGGACTTGACCGATTTGAAGCAAGAGAAAAAATTATTTCAGATTTAAAAGATTTATCTTTTTTAAAACAATCCAGAGAACACGAACATAATGTCGGGGTTTGTTATCGTTGTGCTACGATAATAGAACCTTTCTTATCAAAACAATGGTTTGTCAGAACTAAACCCCTCGCAGAAGAAGCAATAAAAGCTGTAGAGAATAGTAAAATACGTATAATTCCCAAACAATGGGAAAATACATATTTCGAATGGATGCACAATATAAGAGATTGGTGTATTAGCCGACAAATATGGTGGGGACACCAAATTCCTGCTTGGTACCATATTGAAACTGGAGAAGTTATAGTTTCCCGTGAAGATATAAAAGACAAAAATTATCGGCGTGAAACTGATGTGCTGGATACGTGGTTTAGTTCCGCTCTTTGGCCATTTTCTACATTTGGATGGCCTCAAAAAACACCTGACCTAAATTACTTCTACCCAACTTCAACTCTTGTTACTGGATTTGATATTATCTTTTTTTGGGTAGCTAGAATGATTATGGCAGGACTAAAATTTATGGATGACATCCCATTCCAAGATGTTTATATCCATGCTCTTGTTAGAGACGAACATGGTCAAAAAATGAGTAAAACTAGAGGGAATGTAATAGACCCGATAGAAATCATCGATGAATCTGGTGCAGATTCTTTGAGATTCACTTTAACTGCTATGGCTGCCCAAGGAAGAGATGTCCGTCTTTCAGAAGAAAGAATTGCAGGATATAGAAATTTTTGTAATAAAATTTGGAATGCTGCACGTTTTATTCTTCTTAATATAAATAAGGATGTGGAAAATATTTCGGAAACATCTACTCTTACTCTAGGGGATAGATGGATTTTGAGTAGAGTTAATAATGTCTCAAGAGAAGTCGAAAAATCTCTCAAAGAATACAGATTTAATGACTACGCATCTATACTTTACCAATTCACTTGGCATGAATTTTGTGATTGGTATATTGAAGTAGTCAAGCCAAGCATCACAAGTGAAGAAAACGATTCAAAAAGCAAAGATGTTCTTGTTCTCGTTTTAAGCCATATACTTAGATTACTCCATCCTATTATGCCTTTTATTACTGAAGAAATTTGGGAAAAACTACCTATCAAAGAAAAAGAAAATTCAATAATGATTTCAGATTGGCCTAGTTTCAACCCTGAGTTTGAAGACTCAGTTTCTGAGGAAGAATTTTCTATAATCATAGATATAGTTAGTACAATCAGAAACTTGAGAGGCGAACTCAATATTTCTCCAGGAAAAGATATTCCATGTATCATGAAACTATCTAGCGAAGAACATAAATCCTTAATTTTAAGAGAAGAAGAAACAATTAAAAGATTAGCTAGAATAAGTTCAAATTGGTCAATTGGTTCAGATGTTGAATATCCTAAACTTACTTCTTCGGCTGTAATTAGAAACATACAAATTTTTATTCCTTTGGAAGGATTAATAGATGTGGAAAGTGAGATAGGCCGCCTTAAAAAGCAAATCTTCGAAACAGAGAAAACAATTTCTTCTCTAAAAAAGAAGCTTTCAAATAAAGAATTCGTAAAAAAAGCACCTGAAGAAGTAATAAAAAAGAACAAAGAAAAACTAAAAGACGAACTAAACAGATATGAAAAACTTTCAACAAATTTAAAAAAACTCACAACAACTTCCTAAGCAAAAAATAAATGTCTAAAAGAGAACTTATTTGGAATATCCAAGAATATAGCGAAGTAGATTCTACGAATGATGTTCTTCTTACTAGATCTCGAGAAGGTGCAAAAGAAGGTTTTGTTATTTATGCACATTCGCAGACAAAAGGAAGGGGTAGATTTGGTAGAACCTGGCACTCACCCAAAGGAGACGGTCTTTATTTTTCATACCTTTTAAAACCTAAACTAGCAAAAGAACAATTACATCTTTTAAGCTTAACTTTTGGTTTAGGAATAGCAGAAGGACTATACGAATTTTCCAGCAAAAAAAACAAACCTCTCACACTAGGTTTAAAATGGCCCAATGATATTCGTATTCAAAAAAAGAAAATCGGTGGAATCCTTTGTGAAATAGAAATTGATAAAGAAAATAATCCTTCTGTTATAGTAGGAATAGGTATAAATACAAATTTGATTGTTGAAAAATTACCTGAGAATCTTCATAAAGATACAACTTCACTCAATAATGAAGGATTAGGAATAATAGAAAATAAAAAATTACTCTACTTATTACTTAAAAAACAGAAACAACTATACAATGAATTAACGAATATCGGATTTAGAAATATTTCACAAAGATGGATGTCTTTCTGTGATTCATTAGAAGAAGAAGTTACTTTAAAAGATCGTCAAATTAAAGGAAAGATTATAAAAATAAACGAAAAAGGGTACTTAGTTATAAAAAAAGACAGTGGTAAATTACTAGAGATTTTCTCAAATGAGATAATATAAAATGACAAACTCAAATTTGCTTATGGCGATAGATGTAGGAAATACTCAAACCCAAATTGGACTTTTTGATCAAGAAATATTGCTGGAAAACTGGGCAATTAGTTCTTCCGTATACAGAACTACTGATGAACTTGGAATTCTAATACAGGAACTTTTTCAGAGTAAGAAATTAGATATCAAAAATATCAACAAAATTATTATTTCTAGCGTCGTTCCTCAACTAATATCAATTCTTGAAGAAATGGCAATAAAATATTTCAAAACTAATCCTTTATTTGTTAGACCAGGAATCAAAACCGGAATCACCATAAAATACGAAAATCCAGCCGAAGTTGGTGCGGACAGAATAGTTAATGCAGTAGCGGGGTTCCACCTATATAAAGGGCCCTTAATTATTATAGATTACGGCACCGCTACTACTTTTGATGCAATTTCAAGTAAAGGAGAATATTTAGGAGGAGCAATTGCTCCAGGTTTCGGAATAACTCTGGAAGCACTTACTGAAAGAACTGCAAAACTTCCAAGAGTTGAACCAAAAATGCCTAAAAATGTAATTGGGAAAAATACAACAAATAGCATCCAAGCAGGGATGTTTTTTGGATATCGTGGTTTAGTAAAAGAAATTTTAGAAAAAATGAAAAAAGAACTTGGCACCCAAACAAAGGTTATTGTAACGGGCGGATATAGCTCAATTTTTTCTGAAAAAGAAAAATTCTATGATGAAAAAAACACCCATCTAACTCTTATCGGTCTTCGGCTAATCGCTGAAATAAATGAAACTTGTAACTAGTTTACTGACAAAACTCCTTTAAATGTTCTTCTATGTATTTTAGATGCCCCATGAATTCGAATACATTCAAGATGTTCTTTTGTAGGATAGCCTTTATGCTTTTCGAAACCATATCCCGGGTAATGTGAACTCATCCTGATCATCATTCTATCTCTACAAACTTTAGCAACTATACTTGCTGCTGCAATACTTGCGGAGACAGAATCACCTTTTACTATCGTTTTTTGAGGGATAATAGAATCGATCATTCTATTTCCATCAACCAAAAGAAAACTAGGATTAAATTGAAGGCGAGACACAGCAACTCTCATTGCCTCTAATGAGGCATTGAGAATGTTTATTCTTTCAATTTGCCTTGGACTTATTGATGCTATTGAAACAGAAACTGATTTCTGGAGAATTTCAGGTAAAAGTTTTTCTCTTTTACTCGATGATATTTTCTTGCTGTCTTGAATCCCTTTAATAGGGTGCAAAGGATCTACAATTACTGCTGCAGCTACAACCGGTCCTGCAAGCGGACCTCTGCCAACTTCATCTATCCCAGCAATTAGTTCGTAATTATCAGCTAATAATTTTTTTTCATAAGAAAACATAAAATCCTACGTAAAATTATAATAAAGTTATAGCAAATTATTATATAAATCAGAACGTCTCTTGATAACGGAAACAATACAACTTATTGTTAATTTACAAAATAAAAATTAAGAGGTGAAATATGGTATCTAAAAGAATTGATGTAATAGAAAATTTTATTCCATCTCATGATCCAGACGTAATACTTCATTTGCGTGAGAAAAAACCTAAAGGGATGAAAAATAAGAGTTCTGATACTACCCTTCTTATGGTCCATGGACAAAGCGTCCCTGGACCTATTGCTTTTGATTTTTCATTGCCAGGTTACTCATGGATGGATTACGTTGCCAATAGAGGAATGAACGTTTTTTCTCTATCTGTTAGAGGTTATGGATTTTCAACAAGAATTCCAGAACTAAAAGAATCACCAGAAAATAAATCTCCGATAGTTAGAGGTATGACAGCAGTTAAGGATATTGATGCAGCAGTCAATTATATTTTGAACAAAAATAAAATCAATAAATTACTACTTCTTGGATACTCATGGGGTACAACAACAACGGCAGCTTATACTTCTCTTAATGCAAAAAAGGTTAAACGCTTAGCACTTTATGCTCCTTTTTATGCATATGATTATCCAGAAAAAGCAGCAGAAAGTGAGGACCCTAAAAAACCAGGTCGATGGAATTCTAAAATAGGTGCTTGGCGATGGGTAACAGAATCTGAACAACGTAACCGTTGGGATGGAAGTATACCCATAGGAAAACATAAAAAATGGAGAACTGAAAAAGCAATTAAACAATTTTGGATACAACAATTAAAATTTGATAAAGAAGGAGGAAAAAGGGATACGCCAGGAGTTAGAATTCCTAATGGAGCTATGGCAGACCGCTACGATAGAGCGAGAAATATTCCCTTATACGATGCACAAAAAATAAAATGCCCTGTTCTCTTGATAAAAGGAGATCATGACAGAAGTTCACTTGATCCAGAGTTTTTCGGATTATTCAAAGCACTAAGAAATAGCGAAGGTAAAAGAATGATAATTTTTGGTGATGCGACTCATTTTGCACAGTATGAATGGTGTAGGAAAGAGTTTATGGGAGAGATTCAAAACTTCCTTGAAACCTAAATTTACGCTCTTCTTTTCTCTTTAATCTGAGCAGCTTTTCCTTTTCTATCTCTCAAATAATAGAGCTTAGCGCGTCTTACTCTTCCTTTCTTTACGATTTCAATTTTGTCTACTCTTGGAGAATGCAAAGGGAAAATTCTTTCTACTCCAATTCCATAAGAGACTTTACGAACACGAAAAGTTTCACGAAGACCACCACCTTTAATACCTATGACAACTCCTTCAAAAACCTGTATTCTCTCTTTATCACCTTCTACAATTTTTACATGCACACGTACTGTATCACCAGACTGTACCCTTGGTACATCTTTACGCATACCCTGTTTTTCTAAATCGTCTATCAAATTCAAATTAATACTCCGAAAAAAGACTTTTATACATACATTTCAGGATGAAATCAATTCCGACCCAAAACTTTATCTAAAATTATTCCTGAAGCGGCACGAACAGAAAGATGATTATATTCCGGATCACTTTCTCTACATAGTGGGCGTAATACAAAATCTGAATTCTGAACAATTTCCTCTGTCAAACCCCAACTAGTTCCAAATAGCAATAAAAAAGGACGTGATTCTTCCAAAATTTTCTTGCGCAAAAATTTGAAGTTGATTTGAGTTTCTTCCTCTTTTGCAGTTGTTGCAATCACATACGGTTTTTCACTTTCAATGTCAGTTATCTTTTCAACTACAACTTGCAAAGATTTCAAAACTTCAACAATAAGAAGAGTTTCTCCTCTATCAGGATTGAAACTCTTTCCTTCTCCTACAACAAAATGATTCACAACTCTTTCTACAAATTGTCTTTGTATCTCAGATGGATGAACAATAAAATACTTAGAAACCCCATAAGTTCTTGCCGAACGAGATATATCATGTATATCCAGACTAGTGATCGAAGAAGTTGACTCATTTCCAAACTTATCTAGAACAGGATGATGGATTAATGCGATATATAAATTACTCAGTTTAAAAACACCTTTATAAATAGAATTTAATTTTCCTCTTTATCTAAATCAGCAGACTTGTCAAGATTAAGCAGATCTCTTCTACGAATTCTAGTTCTTTTGAATGACTCTTCTTTTCTCCAATTTTGAATTTCTTTATGATTTCCTGATAGCAGAACATCCGGAACTTTCATTCCATTATATTCTGCAGGTCGAGTGTAATGAGGATAATCTAATAACCCCTCTGAAAAACTTTCATTCTTTAACGAGTCCTTATTTGACAAAACACCAGGGACTAAACGGGACAGAACGTCGATAAAAATCATAGAAGGAATTTCTCCACCTGAAAGTACATAATCCCCAACAGATATTTCGTCATCTACACAAAATTCTCGTACACGCTCATCAACCCCTTCATATCTTCCACAAATAAGCAAAAAACGTTCTTTTTTTAGTAAATTTCCCGCAATCTTTTGGTTTAAGGTTCTACCTTGAGGAGTCATTAATATTTTCCATAATTCTTTTTTAGAATTACCTCTTGATATTTTTTCAATAGCTTTATAAATAGGCTCAATTTTTAGAACCATACCTGCTCCACCACCAAAAGGTTCATCATCTACTTTCTTATAAGTTCCCTCTGAAAAATCTCTCAAATCCCATATATCAACTTCGATTAGGCCCTTTTCTATAGCTCTTCCAACAACACCACTCTTAAAAATTTTATCAAATGATTGAGGAAAAATAGTTAAAACATCAAAATGTATAGACATATAATTTTCACAACTATAGAAATTTAAGTAAGAGGAATTTTAATTACCCACTTATTATCTTTAAATCCGAGGAGAAACTCTTTTACAGCAGGAATCATAATTTCTTCACCGTCAAGAACTTTCAATACGAGAACATCATTTCCTCTGCTACCTATTAAATCAACAAATACACCTAATTCCTTTCCTGCCTCATCAACAACCTTGAATCCATCAAAGTCTTCCCAGTAGAAAACACCTTCATCAACACCTTTCAAAAAACTTCTTTCTACACATACTATCTTTCCTGAAATCAAAACTGCACTCTCAAAAGAGTCTATCCCATCTAATTTCCATATCTGTGTTTTTTTACCTTGCGACACAACCGAGAGAACTTTAAGAAAAGAATTCTCTAAATCCTTGAGAGTAATATTTTCTATATGCGAATAATCATCGAAATGATCCAACCACGGCTTAAACTTAACCAAACCCTTGTATCCGTGTGGTTTTATTATAACCCCAACTTCTATTTTATCTTTCTTTTTGGTCATTGAGTGACTATAAATCAATACCTTTTTTCTTAAGTATGCTTCTTACTGTTACCGTAGGTTTTGCACCCTTATCCAACCAGTTCTTTGCTTTCTCCTCGTCAATGTCGATCAACGGGGGATCTTGCATCGGATCATAACGACCAATCCATTCAATAAAACGACCATCTCTAGGCATACGTTCATCCTGCACTACTACTCTATAGCGAGGATCTTTTTTCTTCCCACGTCTTGCAAGTCTAATTTTAACAGCCAAATGTAATCTCCTTAGGATTTAAACATCTTATTAACAAAGCCAAGTTTATCTTTATTTTTAGTTTTAGAAAATTTGCCCATTATTTTTTTCGTCTGTATAAACTGTTTTAACAGGCGATTCACATCTTGCACAAGTACCCCACTTCCATTTGCAATTCTTTTACGTCTACTTCCTTTAATTATCTCAGGAAATTTTTTTTCTTTAGTTGTCATAGATTCTATTATAGCAATATTTCTAAAAATTTGCTTTTCATCAAAATTTGCATCTTTTATTTTTGTTGGAACGCCCGGCAAAGATGAAAGCATATCATTTATAGAACCTACTTTCTTCATTTGCATCAATTGTTCTTTCATAATTTCTAAATCAAAAGTATTATCAGAAACCATCTCAACATTTTCTATCGGTATCGACGCTTCTGCTTTTTCAATTAAGGAAAGTACATCTCCCATTCCCAAAATACGAGAAGTCATTCTTTCCGGATCGAATTCCTCTAAATCCGCAATCTTCTCACCAACACCAACAAATCTTACTGGCAAGTCTGTAACAGACCGAATAGAAAGAACAGCTCCTCCTCTAGTATCACCGTCAAATTTTGTGAATATCACTCCTGTGAGTTCAATCCTTTCTGAAAATGATTCTCCAACTGAAACTGCATCCTGTCCTGCCATAGAATCAACAACAAGGATAGATTCATCAGGTTTTGAAACTTCATGGATTTCTTGTAATTCTTTCATCAGATTATCATCATCACTTAATCTTCCTGAACTATCAATTATACAATAATCATAATGTCCTGATTTTGCATCTTCTATTGCATTTTTAACTAGTGGTACAGGACTTTTATAATCAACTGGATCAAAAAAATCCACTTCTGCCTGTTTAGACAATACTTCTAATTGTTTCGTAGCAGCAGGTCTAGTAAGATCTGCAGGGACTAACAAAACTCTCATTCCCTTATCTTTAAAACTACGAGCAATTTTTCCAGCAGTAGTAGTTTTTCCAGAACCTTGCAACCCAACTAATAATAATATACTAGGTCCAAATTCAACTCTTTTAAACGGAATCGATTTGACCCCCATCAAGTCTATTAGTTCTTCTTTTACGACTTTTATGACTTGCTGTGAAGGATCTAAATGAGCTGCTTTACTTACACCTATTAATTTCTCTCGAACTTTTCCAATAAATTTTTTTGCAACGTTGAAATTAACATCTGCTTCGAGAAAAGCCATACGGATCTCTCGTAAGACAATATCAATATTTTCTTCACTCAATAGGCCTTTTTGACGAAGATTAGTAAAAATACCAGACAAGCGATTAGTTAATGATTCAAACACTCAAATTACCTCCAAATTACAAAAACATGTTTTATAGAGTAATAATAAGTATTCTGTCAATTATCAGAAAAGTATTCATTTAAGTTATCCTCTAAGCAAACTGATAGTTTTGGTATAATTCTCGGAACGAAAAATAGCTGTGCCTGCGACTAAAACATCTGCTCCAGACTCTCTTATCTCTTTTGCATTTTCAATATTTACTCCTCCATCAACCTCTAAAAGAGTATTGAGTTTTTTTTCTTCAATATAAGAATGAAGTTTTTTTATTTTATTTATGGAAGATGGAATAAAAGACTGACCACCAAAACCTGGATTCACACTCATTAGAAGAACAATATCTACTTGATCTAAAATTCCATTTATAGCTTCTAATGGAGTTTCAGGATTTAAACTTATCCCGACCAATACACCCATAGATTTAATCTTCTCAACCGTTTCTTGAAAATTCGAAACAGTTTCAATGTGGAAAGTTATGATATCTGCACCTGCATCCACAAATTCATCAATCATCTTTTCTGGATGAGAAATCATTAAATGCACATCTAATACTATATCTACACAACATTTTCTGGCAGTACTTACGAATTGAGGTCCAAATGAAATATTTGGCACAAAATGACCATCCATAACATCCAAATGGAGCCAATCAGCACCAGATTTTTCAACTAAAAGAAGTTCATCTTTTAGACTTTCAAAATTACACGCTAGTACTGAAGGAGCAATCTTTATTTTTCCTCGAATCAAATCTTGATTGGACATTTTTTCTCCCATTAATGATCTTGCTCTTCAACAAGCTCATTATCTAAAAAGATTTTGACTCTAGTATATCCCGTAGAAGGTATCAAGGTATGAACTTTCTCTCCGACTCTAACTTTTTTTGAAAATATTTCTTTTTCTTTACCATTTTTTAATAAAACAATTCGGATTCTACGTTCAAAGGCTCCTGAGGGTACCGTATATTTTAAAATACTGAAATTTCCTGCAATTTGATCTAAACCTCTAGCTACTTTAACATGGACACTATGACCCGCTACAACCTTCTTTCCAGACAAAGGAACCTGGGATATTATATAACCCCTTGGAATACCCTTTGTATCTACATATTTTACTCTTCCAACTGTTAAGCCCAACTTACGCACAATATCTAATCCAGAAATAACAGATTTTCCGACTATTTTTGGCATAGAGTAAGCTCTTTCTCTTGGACCTTGACTTACGATTAAGACAACACCTTTCCCTCTTCTAATCTTAGTTTTAGGGCTAGGCCATATCCCCATTACTTGAGAAAAAGGAACTTCAGAATTATAAAGCCTTGGTGAAAACTTTACTCGCAATCCGTTAAGTCGAACTAACGTTTCAGCCCTATGAATATTCTCGCCAACAACCTTTGGAACCTCTACATCACGAGATCCCAAACTGATTATCAAACCTACATTTCTACCTTTCCTAATTCTCCTTCCGCCAGTAGGTATTTGTTCTATGACGTGATTTCTAGGAATAGAGTCGCTAAATAAATGCTTTTTAACTGTCACCGGTATATCCAGTCTCCCATACTTCTCTAAAACTCTTCCTACATCCATACTCACTACATTTGGAAGATAAACTGACCCACCAGTTCTAAAAAGATAAAGTCCAAAAACACCCCCCACCATGATCGTAAGAATTATTAAGATAAAACATAAGAAATATTTTAAAACTATCTTAATTTCAAGTGTCATCATTTTTTTCTTTCCCACCTCATAGCATAAAAACCATCAATATTGCCATCTTCAGGTTTTATCTGCAAAGAACCGTCAGGTTGAATAAAATCTATTGCATTTTTGGGCATACTAGATTCATCTACATTTACAAAAAATTCATCAGATGTAAATGAAGATACTACACAATTCGTTTCTTCTGGTTCATTACTACAAACTGAATATACAAGAATGCCACCCGGACGTACTGCTTTAGAAGCTGCATTAAGTAAAAGTTTTTGACGTGACGAAAAATCGGTTAAATTATTCTTTCTTAAACGCCATCTTGTATCCGGATGTCTTCTTAATACCCCTAAAGATGAACATGGGGCATCTAGTAAAACGAGATCAAAAACATTATGAAATAATTCATCCAACACATCTGAAGCAAAAATATTAACTTTAATATTCATTCTATTACAATTTGTACTTATTCTATTAATTCTACTAACAGAAAAATCTGAAGATAAAATATTTCCATTTTTACCTAACGATAATCTCAATCCTATCGTTTTTCCTCCAGGTGCTGCACAACTATCCCAAACGAGATCGTCCAATTTGGGATTTGCGTAACGAACCACTAAACTCGACGCTTCATCCTGTACCCAAAAAGCTCCTTGTTGATACAAATCATTATCAGTCAAAGAAATATTTTTAATATTAGAAATATCTAAATGTAAGCAATCCGGATCGAATTTTCCCAAAGTCAATTTATGACCCATAGATACTAGCCTATCTGACAAATCTTCTATTTTTCCCCAATTAGGATTAACTCTTAGAACGATTTCAGGAATTTGGTTATTACTTACACAACGTTTCTTCACTCCTTCAAGACCTAATTCTTTGGTCCACTTATTTACCAACCATTTTGGATGTGATTCCCAAATTGACAAATCTTCAATTATTTCGTTAGACGGAGAAGGTATCGAGTTTGATATCTTCCTTAAAACAGCATTTACTAATCCTTTTGCCCAATTGTTTTTAGTATTATTTAGCAAAGAAACTGATGTATCTATTGCACTATAATTAGGAATTTTATCTAAAAATATTAATTGATATACTCCGATTCGAAACGCTTGTTTAATTTGATAATTCAATCTCTTTTTTGATTTATTCAAATAAAATTCATATGTCCAATCTAAACGATTTCTCCAACGTAAGACTCCATAAATTATCTCACGCAAAAGTGTTTTATCTCGATGTTCAAGACCATTTGGACAGAATTTCAGGTAAAGTTCTGATATATGTTGTGGTTTTTTTTCAAAAGAATTCAACGCTCTGAACGCAATTTCCCTAATATTTGTAGTCTTTTGGATTTCACGCAAAATCATCTTCTTAATTATAGATATCTAAATATTTACAAACCTACTCCCTGGTGCCAACCGAAAACCTTTCAAAAATTCATCTGCATTCATAATTTTCTTTCCTGATAATTGAACCTTTAAAAGCAATAAATCTTCTTCTCCAGTTCTTACTCTTAGACCAAGACCAAACTTGCACTTCGTAACTCCCAGAAACGTTCCAGGATCCGCAAAAACTTCTCTTTCAGATTTAACCACAAATGAATCCCATATTCTTAATCTACAATCACCTTCAGACAAATAACACTCTGCAACTGGCCATGACTTAAAGGCTCTTACTTTACGTTCAATTTCTGACGCAGATATTTGCCAATCTATTTTTGCTTCATTCTTATCTATTTTTTCTGCAAAAGTCACTTTAGACTCGTCTTGCTTTTTCTCTAATAATTTATCATATAATAATTTTTCAATAGTTTCTTTAAGTAAACCTGCGCCAATAATTGACATTTTTTCATATAATGAATCTGCACTTTCTCTTATATCTATAGGAATTTTTTTTTCTCCTAAGATTGGACCAGCATCCATTTCAGGAACCAATCTTATAATTGATACACCTGATTCTTTATCCCCATGAAGAATAGATCTTTGTATTGGTGCAGCTCCTCTCCACCTTGGCAATAATGATCCATGTAAATTTACACTTCCTTTTTTGGGAATATCAAGAAATTTCCTGCTTAATATTTGTCCATAAGCTACCACTACGCAAAGATCAATATCTAAATCACGTATATCCTTAGAAGTAATCTTTTCTGGTTGACTTACTTCCAATCCAAGTGAATTCGATTTTTCCTTTACTGCAGATATATGAATTTTTCTACCTCTGCCAGATCTTCTATCTGGTTGACAGAATACTTTAACTATCTCTACAGAAGATTTATGTAATTCCTCTAACGAAGGAACTGCAAATTCTGGAGTTCCAAGAAAGACTATTCTCATGATTATCAATTCCTTTGACAATTCGATTAGCTACCAAAAATCAGTGAAATGATTTTCTTGTACTTAAATTTATTGAAAAATGCAATTCTGAGGAGTTATATATCATTTATATACAGCAGCATGGAAAAAATATGAGTTAAAAATAGTCAGAAAACTTAAATAGAACTCAGAACCGTTTGAGAATATAATTTATCATAAAATTCTCAAACGGATTTGAAATTTTACTTCGGCACAGTAGTACTCTTGGTGTCCGAATTCGCTTTTTCTTCTGAACCTGAATCAGTTTCTTCCAAGGATTTACTTCCTATAATTCCAACACTAGTCCTTACTCTAGATTCTACTTCTTTTAAAATATTTGAATTTTCTAGGAAATAACTTTTTACATTCTCTCTTCCCTGTCCAATACGTTCTCCATTAAAAGAGTACCATGCTCCAGATTTCTCTACGATCTTATGTTCTACAGCTAAATCTAATACATCTCCCTCTTTCGAAATTCCCTTACCGAACATAATGTCAAACTCAGCTGTCCTAAAAGGTGGTGACAGTTTGTTTTTTACTACTCGAACTCTAGTTCTATTTCCAACATTCTCTTCACCATTTTTAATTGTTGCAATTCTTCTTACATCTAATCTCACTGATGAATAAAATTTTAATGCGTTTCCTCCACTTGTAGTCTCTGGATTACCGAACATAACTCCAATCTTCATTCTGATTTGATTGATAAAAATGAAACATGTTTTACTACGATGTACAACACCAGTAAGTTTTCTTAAAGCTTGACTCATTAAACGTGCTTGTAATCCGACATGATGATCCCCCATATCACCCTCTAATTCAGCCTTCGGCACTAGTGCCGCTACTGAATCAATTACAACAACATCTAAGGAACCACTACTGGTTAAAATTTCAGCTATTTCAAGTGCTTGCTCACCCGTGTCTGGTTGCGAAAGAATCAATCCATCTGTATGTACTCCAAGGGCTTTAGCATACACTGGATCAAGAGCATGCTCAGCATCAATAAACGCTGCAGTTCCACCTCGTTCTTGAACTTCTGCAATTATTTGTAGAGCTATTGTCGTCTTTCCAGATGACTCGGGTCCATAAATTTCAACAATCCTACCCCTTGGTACACCACCTGTTCCTAAAGCAGAATCTAATGAAACAGAACCAGTACTGATAGTAGGAATTGGTTCAAGTGATGGACCTTCACCCAATCGCATGATCGATCCTTTTCCAAATTGTTGGTTAATTTGCGAAAATGCAATATCTAATGCTTTATTCTGATTTCCATTATTTGACTCTTTTTTTAAATTTCCATTTTTAGAACTCACGAAACTCACTCCTTACAAATAATATTTACGGGCTATTTAATTATACATTGATCCAATTTTTCATCCAAACTAAATATTCTTATAGTAAATTGGATAATCTTTTCGTATTTTATACGCCATAATTATGACGAAAGTCAAGCGAAAATTTCTGTTATAGAAAAGAATTGACTTTCGTATTGTTTTCGTATAAAACTTCTTTTTTACGTTTTTAGAGATTATAATGTATATAAAGTCATATGGTAAAATATCATCTTTTGATATTAACAAAAGTGTAATCATTCCTCTCTACAATTACAGTGTTTCAGCTGGCTTTCCTTCTCCTGCAGATGACCATTTAGAAAAAAATTTAGACTTAAATTAATA
>CAYWAX010000027.1:0-16082 GCA_964456425.1 uncultured Nitrospinaceae bacterium
CAGCTAATTCCAAATCATTAAATTCAGAGGTGTCACCTTTTCTAACTTTAATTACTTCATAAACTCCTCCAACCATATTCGCATGCGGAACACGAGCATTCTCAAAAATCAATTCAGCATTTTGGTAAAAACGCCAGCCCGTTTTATCGTATACTTTTCCAACTCTAAATCCAGGAGTATCTGTTGGAACTAAAAAAAGAGTCGATCCATCTGCAATTTTTACCGAAGGATCTGTTCTAGCATCTATAAAGAAAAGTTTCGCAACACTACCATTGGCAATATAGCGTTTTGTGCCATTTAAAATCCAATCATCTCCATCTCTCTCAGCTTTCAGCATCCAACCTGTTGAAGGATCATCGGGTTGCAAACGATTATCTGAACCTGCAGCTGGTTCAGTACCACCTTTTCCTAACAAATAAGTATCATCAGCAATAAATGGTTTAAGAAATCGTTCCTTTTGATCTTCTGTACAAATAGCCGAAATCAAATGACTCCATTTCCAGCACTGACTAAATGTCTTTGATATAGCACTATCACCACGTGCAAGTTCTTCCATTACCAAAACCTGAGTGACGAAATCTATTCCATGGCCACCCCATTCTTTAGCAACCACGGCAGTTCTAAAACCCAACGCAGAGCCTTTCTTCACAATCTCCCAGTCAAACGTTTCTTTAGGATCTAGAATTTGGTCTCTTTCTAGAGAGATAGGTTTGATTTCTTCCTCTGCAAATTTTCTGGCTTTCATCTGCCAAGAGATTTGTTCATCATTCAGTTTAAAATCCATTATCAAGTACTCCTATTCTGATTAACAATTTTCAATTTAACTGTTTAAAGATGGTTTAGGAACCTGCGACCACCACTTATCAATCTTTAAATCTTCACAAATTGCATTTGCTGCATTATAACCCGGCGCTCCATTAAGACCACCCCCATGACAACTAGATCCACATAAATAAAATTTCTCTAATGGAGTCCTCATTCCAGAAAGTAAAGGATGTGGGCGATTAATACCCAATTGATTCGAAGTATAAGCTCCCATTCTAACAGCACCCTCTACAATATTCTTATTTCTAATATTTAAGTCATTGGGAGAATATAATTTTGCAGCCAGTATAGTATCATCTTTTAAATTAGGAGCATATTCACTCCATATATCAATTAATTGTTGTGTGACTGATTCCTTAATCTCATTCCATTTTTCAGGAGAATCTCCCTCTATTCTGTAAGGTGCACCAGGCCACCAAAATGCAACATGTCCACCCTCCGGAGCATAACTTGAATCAAATAGGCTGTTACATGCGCCGTTTCCCATAGGCATGGAAGGAAACTTTCCACTACGTCTTTCTTCAGTATTTTTTGAGACTTCCTCATCTGTATCAGCACCAAAAATTATATTAAAGGATTTTCCTACATCAGGATCATATTTCTCTGCCAAATATTTTGGAGCCTCACTGAGAGCTAGGTGTAACGTCATCAGCGAATGAAATCCCCAATCCCAATTATTCATTTTTTCATTAACTTCCTCTGGGAAAGCATCTTCACCTGCAATACGAATTGAAGAAGGAGCATTTAAACCGCTTGCAATAAATAAACTTGCGAAAATCTTTGATCCATTCCCAAGAACTACTCCTCCAGCACTTCCATTTTCACGATAAACTTCCTCTACCTTACAATCTCTAAAAACTTCACCGCCATGTGATCTAATTAATTTCTCTAGAGATTTTGGCAATTCTAGTGCGCCTCCAACAGAAAGACCTAAAGTAGTTTGAGATGAAAAAAGGCTAGGCAAAAACATTCCTGTTCCCGGTTCATCTTCTACCGTAATTGCATGAGCAAATAATTTAAATAATGTTCTCATTTTAGGATGCTCAAAATAGGCATCTACTGCCTCTCCAATACTCATTTTTGCGAATGAGAGTAATTCTTTCCCTTTTTCTCCCTTAATTCTATTTCCAATTTCTTCAGGAGCTAGTGGGGCATGAAAAAGAAAACTTCGTAAAAGAGGACCTAATTCTAGTGCATATCGCTCAAATAAATATCTATAGGAATCCGCATCGTTCTTTGAGATTCGAGAAATAGAAGAAACACTTTTTTCTACATCTCTATGAAGAACTACTGATGTCCCATCTCTATATAGAGCTGCATGTTGAACTTCTGGGGTTACCCATTTAAATCCATAGTTAGATAATTGCAAATCATTAACTATTGGAAAATCTTCTAATCCAATAAAAAAATTAGCATGCATATTAGACTTATAGCCAGGAAGGAGAAATTCTTCAGTAGATGCAGCACCACCTATTTCTGATTCTGATTCAAAAACAGCAATCTTAAGACCACATTTTGCCATGTAAGCCGCACAAACTAAACTATTGTGGCCAGCTCCAATTAAAATACCGTCATATGTATCCACTTTAACCCCCATTTGGTTAAATTAGATCAAATACAGTCGAAATCTAAGAAAAATATAGCACAATTATTTCGTTAGTTCAGATTGTAATTGTTCAGGCTCAATTGGGAGAGCTAGCGGCGCCTCCATTTTCGCAGATAAATCACAGGCCATTGTTAACATTAAATTTCTATGTCCTTCCTCTGCAGTACAATGAGGTGTGTCTACTCCTGCATATATTCTTGCAAACCAAGAATTTGTTTCTTCACGCATAGGACCCCAGAACTGCCCTCTTGAAATATCTCCAGGTGGATAACTAGCTAGAAAATTAACATGTCTTTCGTCACCGCGATGAGCGACCCAGGGTTTTTCTGTAGCCATAACCATATCCCTATGTGTATCATCAATAGTAAGAACTCCACCAGTTCCAACTATTCCAATTTCCATACTATAAGTTGAAGCAGGCCATACAACCGGCAAACCCCAACTACAAGACATACTCCACAAAGTCCCATCCTCAAAAGTGAAAATACTGTAGGTAGAGTCATGAGTTCCCAGACCGGTTAGAGCCTTTGCAACCGAACGAGCATATATTTCAGCCGGTTTTTTCCCTTCACCTAAGACCCAAAGTATAAGGTCTAATGCATGAGTTCCAGAAATCACCATTGGAGTTAATAAAGAACGATCCTCGTTAGCCTCTAAACGCGTTATACCAACCATCCTATTCAAAAATGCTCTAGTTGTTGCAGATGTAATATCTCCCAATTGACCAGAGGCTACTTGCTCTCTGGCAACTAACCATTTTCTCCTGAACCTTTGTGTATAACCAACAACTATATCTATATTCTCGTCTTGTGCTGCTTTAACTATTTTTGCAGATTCAACTACATTAGTAGCCAGAGGCTTCTCTGCAATGATTCTATGTCCATGTTCTATAGATTCAAAAAGTGTTTCTGCATGTACGTTTTCGTCAGTAGCTAGAACAGCAGAATTAACTTCTGACCTTCTCAATAACTCTCTATAATCGGTCGTAAAAAAATCTGCATTTAAATCTTTAGCTAGCTGTTTCCCTTTTTTTTCATCAATATCACAGCAGCCAATCCATTCTGTTCCAGGATATTCTAATGCACAACGCCCTCTAATTCTTCCTACCCGACCACAACCTACAATTGCCAATCCAATTGGAGTCTTTGTTTTATCATTCGCTGGCACTTTCTTTTTCTCCCATTTTATGCAAAAAAATATATATACTTTTTTTCAAATCAGTTTAAATACATTGGTAATATTTATGTAACAATTATATTGCAAAACATACACAAAATATAATTAAAATTGAGAAAATAAATTAATTTTTAAGGAGAGACTTATGCCAGAGATGAAGGGAGCTCGATACATCGGAGAGTTCTTAGTTAAATACGGAGTAAGCACCTTTTTTTTCAAACCATCAGTACTCAGTAAAACTTTAGCGCAAATGGATGATTTGCCTATCAAAAGAGTTTTGACTCACGGAGAAAAATCAGCTGCCTATATGGCAGATGGGTATGCAAGAGCATCGGGAAAACCTGGTGTATGCGGCGCGCAAACTGTAGGTGCTGCAAATTTAGCTGCAGGACTCCGTGACGCTTATATGGAGAATAGTCCGGTTATTTCATTGACAGGAGGCAGATTCCCACACTCGAAACATAAAAGACCTTACCAAGAAATAGATGACTTTCCCATATTCGAACCTCTTACTAAAGCAAACTATCAAGTAGATGAAGTCGAGAGAATCCCTGATCTGATGAGACAAGCTTTTAGAGATGCCACTTCTGGAACCCCAGGACCGGTGAATCTTCAGTTCCTGGGTCTGCACGGAGAAATCGAAAATGACACTGCAGATTTAGAAATGATTGTAGAAGAAGAATTTACCCAAGTTCCTTCTTACAGATCATATCCAGATCATGAACTTCTTGACAAATTACTTGTTAAATTAGAAAACGCAGAACGTCCAGTAATAATAGTAGACTCTGAAGCAAGAAGATCGGGCGCTGGAGAAGAGTTGTCTTCTCTTTCTTTGAAACTATCCATCCCAATCGCAACATCTACTGGAGCCTATGCACTTATCCCAGATGACCATCCTAATTATATTGGAGTACCTGGCACATATTCGAGATCATGTTCAAATCAAATATTATCTAAAGCTGATTTGGTTGTCTTTATTGGGAGCGAAGTTGGCGGACAAATCACACATTTTTTCAAACTTCCTATTCCAGGCACAGAAGTTATACAAATTGGAAATAACAGTTCCGAATTCGGAAGAACCTATCCAAATTCGCTATCAGTTTTGGGAGATGTTAAATTCACCATACGTGAACTTTTAAAAAAGATTCAGAAAGATAAAGAAGCAAGTTCATGGCTTTTAGAAACAAGAACAATAGTAGAAAAATGGAAAGAAGAACAATGTATTTTTAGAGATTCAGAATCCTCTCCAATGCGCCCTGAAAGAATCATGAAAGAATTAGGTAGTTCCCTTCCAGAAGATGTTCTCTTAGTTTGTGATACCGGACATTCAGCATTATGGGTGACACAACAATTATGGATGAACAGTAAATCATGGGATATGATTCGATGCGCTGGCTCTCTTGGATGGGCATTTCCTGCCTCCATTGGAGCAAAATGTGCTCTACCCGATCGTCCTGTTGTTTGTTTCACAGGAGATGGTGGTTTTTGGTATCATATTCAAGAAATTGAAACTGCTGCAAGATGTAAAATACCGTCAGTAACTATTGTAAATAACAACCATTCAATGAATCAAGAAATAAATGTATACACTGCTGCTTATGATGGCAACCCATCTGATAAGTGGGGAGACATGTGGATTTTCAATAAGGTTAATTTCTCTAAAATTGCAAATGAAATGGGTGCTCAGGGAATTAGAGTAGAGGATCCAAATGAAATACCATCAGCTTTAGATAAAGGACTTAATACACATGACAAACCAACCATTATAGAAGTGATCTCTGATATAGATGCTTTAGCTCCAAAAACATGGATGCCTTAAAATATGAACATAAAACTATTAAATAAATTTGAAAACTGATGCGAGGGAAAAATGTCCGAAAATAACTTACCATTATCTAGATTTAAAGTTCTTGATTTAACTACCGCAAGATCTGGTCCAACTGCCGTCAAACAACTGGCAGACTGGGGTGCAGATGTTATTAAAATCGAACCTTCAAGAAAAATTATTGCTTCTGGAGGTGGATTATCTAGAGATAGGCATGGATATGAAATGCAAAATCTTCACAGAAACAAACGAGGGATGACATTAAATCTTAAAAGCGAAGAAGGCAGAGAAATTTTTTATAATCTTGTCAAAAATTCAGACGTAGTTATAGAAAATTATCGTCCAGATGTCAAAAATCGCCTAAAAATAGATTATGAAACTTTAAAATCTATAAATAACAAAATAATTCTGGGCAGTATTTCAGGTTTTGGTCAATTTGGTCCGTATTCTAGTCGTCCGGGTTTAGACCAGATCGCCCAAGGGTTAAGTGGATTGATGTCCGTAACTGGAATGCCGGAAAATGGACCAACAAGAGTAGGTGTACCAATTGGAGATCTCACCGCAGGAATGATGTTAGCACAAGGAGTACTTCTCGCTTTGTTAGAACGAGAGAAATCTGGTGAAGGTCAATGGGTACATACATCCCTTTTAGAAGGCCTAATTCAAATAATGGATTTACAAGCTGCTCGTTTCTTAATGGCAGGAGAAGTTCCGAAACAAGTAGGGAATCTACATCCAGTCTATCTACCAACAGGAGTTTTTCCGACTTCTGATTCTTCTATGAATATACAATCCCCTGGTCAGGTATTTTGGAAAAGATTAAGCGCTGCCTTAGGTAAACCTGAACTTTTTGACGAAAAAGATTTTAAAACACCGGAAGACCGATGGGAAAATAAAGATAGATTAAATAAAGAAATCTCAGAATTAACGATGCAAAAGACTACCGCAGAGTGGGTTGAAATCCTAAATGATGCCGGAGTACCTTGTGGTCCAATTCATAGAGTAAATGAGACATTTGCAGATCCCCAAGTTCAGCATCTGAATATGAACCCTGAACTTGAACACCCTGTGATCGGAAAGATAAATGTTGTAGGACAGGCAATTAAATTAAGTAGAACTCCGCAAAAAATGCGATTTACTACACCAGAGATTGGAGAACATAACGATGAAATCCTGTCTGAGTTAAATTATAGTAATGAGGATATAGAAAAATTCAAAGAAGAGGATATCATCTAAAATCTTAAACCATAATAATTCCACCATTTACATCTAAGGTTACACCAGTAATGTAACTTGCTTCTCGACTACATAAGAATAGTATTGGCCAAGCAATTTCTTCAGGGTCACACATTCTACCTAAGGGAGAGTTCTTTTTTATTCGGGCCATCTGTTCTTCTGTTCTCATTGCAATGGTTCTAGGAGTATTGACATTCGCAGGAGCAACAGAATTGACCGTAATTCCAAAAGGGCCAAATTCTTTAGCTGCTTGTCTTGTTAATGAAAGCAAACCACCTTTAGAAGCAGTATAATGGGGAGAATGTGCAGCAGTACGAGCAGCAGCACTCGAAAGAGAAATGATTCTTCCGTAGTTATTTTTTTTCATAACCGGTGTAACTGCTTTCAGCAACAAAAAAAAACTTTTTAAATTATTATCTACAATATCATCCCACTCATCTACAGGAAGATCTGTGAGTGAAATATATTGTGGAAACCCACCTGCACTGTGAACTAAAGAATGTATATTTCCTTCTTCATTTTCAATTTTTTTGACTGCACCTTCAATAGCTAACCAATCGGTTAAATCAAGACAAGAAATAAGAGCCTTCCCCCCAGAATCAGATATATCATCTGCAACTCTCTTAGCACCTTTTTTGTCAAAATCCATAATTACAACTTTAGCGCCCCGCGAAGCAAATAATTTTGCACACATCTCGCCTATTCCAGTTGCCGCACCAGTAACAACTGCTACCTGTCCATCAAAATTCATGACTGATGAGTCACGTTTATTTATTACTGTCATTTTTTAATCAAATCTTTCAGGCAAACCAGCCATTTTTCTTAGCACTTCAAAAACTGCGACAGAATCTCTCTCAGCATGACCATTTTCATATGCATTTTGAGCTAATTGAGACCATATACTAGTCATCAACATTGGAGAACCAAATCTTTGTCCTTGTTCTAACATCAACCTAGAATCCTTTAATGAAATTTTGATTAGCCCTTCCGGACTATAATCTCCATTTATCATTTTAGGACCTTTATCTATCATGGTTTTAGATGAACATGCACCATCTTGAAGTACTTCAAGTAAGTTATTCAATTCCATTCCAGCCTTAGTTCCTAGAGATAGTGCCTCGGCAAGTGCAAGTCGATTTCCTGCAAGCACTAAATTGATAATCAATTTCGTTAAAGCTCCAGAACCAACCGCACCCATCAAGTAAGAAGCACGACTAAATCCATCAAAATATGGTTTGCAAGCATCAAAATCTTCTTGTTCCCCTCCTGCTATAATTATTAAATCTTTTTTCCAGGCCATTGCACTTGTTCCACTAACTGCAGCATCAAGAAAGCGAATTCCTTTCTCTGCTAATTCTTTTCCTAAACGCTCAGAATCCTCAGGCCTTGAGGTAGTAGCATCAGCTAGAATAAGACCTTCTTTTGCACTTTCCATAATTCCATTATTTCCAAAAATTACTTCTCTAACGATATCGCTAGTAGGTAGAGAAGTAATCAGCCAATTTACTCCATCAGCAGCAGCAGAAGGAGATTCAGCAGAAATCCCACCTCTTTCTACAAATTCGTCAACTCTCTTTCCATCCAGATCAAAACCCTGCACTTCATAACCTGCGTCAAGAAGATTCCCTGAAATAGCTGAACCCATCAATCCAATTCCTACAATACCAACACGTTCTGACATACTCTAACCTCCAGTATAAGAATTCTTTCAAAATTAAAAAGTGACCTATCTAGGAATAAATGGAGCAATCAGTCTAGATCGATCCTTCCCAGTTAAAATAGTGTTCGTGACTGACCTAGGAATTGGTTCATGTGTGTAAATTAGATTTGTGACTGGATCACAAGATGAGATTTCTAATTTTAACGAATGTCCCTCAAGGAATAAATTGCAAGTAGGAACTATTTCAATTTCGTACTCGTAAACTTCACCAGGCTCTATTAATTCCATTTTATTATGTGGGTGCCAAGGTCTCCAGTTCTTACTCTTTTCGAAATCTAATGCCCTATGCGAAGCTTTTAAAAATCCTCGAGTTAAAATTTTCTCGGAACCATCTGGAAATTCATCTTTAATAAAAACAAACCAATCCGTATCATCCTGATCTGAAATTGCAAACAATTTTAGTACTAAAGGTCCTGTAATTTCAAATGGTTTTTCGGTAAGCTCAGTTCTAAAAACTAATTTTGGTTCACCGAGTTTCGACTCTGGCGTTCCAGGTAAAAACTTATAACTTCTCTCAGCGGAAGAGGAAACGTTTTCAGTAAGCTTTTCACCATCAAGAAAAAGTTCCTTCCATTCGGTTCTCTCTAATGGCCATTCTTTTTCAGCTCTCCAAGTATTTTCTCCCTGAATAAAAATATTAATCGGAGGACCATCATTTACTCCTGAATCCAATCCTTTTAAATATTGGTCATACCAACGGAGAGCTTCAAAATGATATACGCCAAAAGGTCTTCTAGGCTGGGGTTCAGGACCAATCAACATTCTTTTTGGAGTACTTTGGGGTATTAAATCCCAACCTTCAAAAGCTCCTCTTAAATGAAGACCATAAAAATTCCAATCACATCCAAGATATGTGGGAACTTCTATCTTACCTAAATTAGACCATGAAGATCGTTCTTGAAAATACTCACAATCAAGAGGATCTTTTCCACTTAAAACACGGTTGAAATGGTAATTAAAACCGGAGAGATCTTCTACACGACCACTTGTATGATTTAAGAACATTAAACTAGTGAACCAAAAACGCGCCCAAGCAGAATAGATACCTCCATGATAGTAAGCATCACGATATAAATCAGTCATTGCATCATATGGAAAGATTGCAGAAAGTCCTTCTGGTTGCTGTTCTGCGGCAAGTAATTGACTCATCCCAAAATAAGAACACCCAATCATACCTACTTTGCCATTACACCATGGTTCATTAGCAATAAACTCAATCATCTCTTTCAAGTCTTTTTGCTCTTCTGGACCCCAATGATCCCATGATCCTCCAGAATCATTAGACCCTCTAACATCTGCAATAACTTGGACATATCCCCTAGGAACCCAAAATTCAGTCAAACCTGCCTCGTTTTGTCCAATAGGAACCATCGTTGGCTGTAGTTGTCTAGTATATGGAGACCAAGAAAGAAGAACTGGAAATTTTTCACCGGAAGCATTCGGTCTATACACGTCATAAGAAATATCTATACCATCTCTTACGGTAAGCTTTTTTGAGTTTTCTATGAAAACAGAGTATTTAGGAAGAGAAATTTCTCTGCTCTTGGGTTCCTCATTAAAAGGGTATTGCGGCCAGGATGATGGATTAACAGTTCGTATGCTTTCGGGATTCACTTTGGGAAATTGATTCATCGCATTCCTCCAAAATTTCTAAACTTCTGAATATGCTCCTGGAGCAAGCGCTTTGATGTCAGTGACAACATCTACAATAATGGGACCAGTTTTTGTTTTTAAGGCTGTCTGAAGTTTTTGTTTGAGATCTTTCTCTTTTTCAATTCGAATTCCTTTAGCACCCATAGATTTGGCAACTTGTACAAAATTAGTTTTTTCAAAATGCCAAAGTTCATGTGCTTTCCCGTGTTGTTTTCCACCATATGCATCGTCAAAGATTTTTGTTTCTTGATTTTGGGAGCTATTGTTATTTACAAGAATAACAACGGGAATTTTCCAACGAACAGCCGTCTCAATTTCTCCTATGTGATACCAAAAACCTGCATCCCCAGTGAAGAGAACAACTGGACGATTGGGGGCAGCACACTTAGCTCCAATCGCAGCAGGAAAACCCCAACCTAAATGACCAGCAGCTCTTATAAAACTATGTTTATCTCCATTTAAATCAAGGAACCCACCTGTCCACATCCCAGAATGTCCTGTATCAGAAAGAAGGATTGAATCATTTGGCAAAATATCTGAAAGAACCTGACATACTCTCTCAGGCCTTATAGGGTTCTTCCTGGAGTTCAATAATGGAGCATATTCTTTTCTCCAATCTGAAACTATTTTACTGAATCTCTTTTTCCAATTTGCTCTCTTTTTATTCTGACTATTATCACAAAATTCAATTAATTTACCCAAGGAAACTTTTGCATCCCCTTGAATAGATGCTTGCAAAGGATAATTTCTTCCAAGTTCTTCCGGATCTATGTCTAACTGAATAGCAGACACTCCAATCTTAGGAACCTTCCAAAAATGAGTAGTCATTCCGCCTGTTTGTGTTCCTACAAAGAAAACAAGGTCTGCTTCTGAAACAATTTGATTTGCAGTTCTTCTAGAATAACTCCCGACAACACCAACAGATAGTTCATGGTTCCCTGGAATAACTTCTTTAGCATTCATGGAAGTGGCAACCGGGATAGAAAGTTTTTCTGCAAGCTCCACTAGTTCTTTATGAGCAAGAGAAGTACGCACACCTCCACCACAAACAATAACGGGCTTCTTACTAGAACTAAGTATTTTCGCCACTTTTTTTAACGAATCGATGCTAGGCTCTGGACGATATGCAGGAGCACTCTTGAAATCTTCTTCTACAACAAGTTTAAGGTTTCCTTTTTTCTGTTCTATTTGTCCTAAATTTCCAGCAAATCTTAAGTGTACTGGGCCAGGCGTACCTGATGTTGCTACCCTAAAAGCTTGCCTTAGTAAATCGGGAAATCTTTCAACATCATCTACATATGCATTAAATTTTGTAACTGAATCGAACGCAGAAATATCTTCTACTTCTTGATATGGATTCCTATAACGTATCGATGGAGTTGTCCCACCTGTAAAAGCTATCACTGGTGAGCAAGCTAAATATGCCTCCCTAAGTCCCGCAGCAAGATTTACTCCTCCCACAATTTGAGCCATACAAATACCAGGGCGCCCAGTAATTCGAGCATAAGCATCAGCCATATATGCTGCAGATTTTTCTCCGTGTGTCAAAACTCTAGAAATTCCGGTGTTCTTTTTATCCATTTGGGCCAAAGAATGACTCAGAATTGTAGGAACGAAAAAAATATGCGTGACACCATATGCTTTCATAGTATCCGCCATAAACTCAGCACCTGACATTCTTGGCATATAAAACTCCTTATTTTTTTTAACTTTCTTGAAACAACGGTTTATTTCTATAGACCTATCATCGCTTTAGCTTCGTCAACCGAAGCGATTTCTCTACCTAATAATTTTGCTATATTCGCTATCCGATTTACATGCTCTGGATTATCTCCAAAAACACCCGGAGTTAGAAATGGTTCATCTTCTGTTCCGACACGAACATGACCACCTTCCATTACAGCCATAGTCTCTAGATGGAGATGAGTATTACCCGTAACGCTTGTTATATATATTGAGTCCTCAGGAAGCGCAGAAACTCTATGCAAAAATTCTTTCATCGTTGCTGGAGACCATGCTCCACCAGGTCTACCAAAAAATACTGTCATTAGAACTGGAGTTTTAATTAGATCTTTCTCTAACAAATCATTAATCATCCATAATTCTCCAATACTAAATACTTCAAACTCTGGTTTCACATTATAGTCAGCGCAAAGTTTCATCATATCTGCAATTTCATCTCGCGGATGCAACATCATAACGTCACCCTGAAGAAAAGCCATATTATGCGCCCCAACTGCAACAGACATCATTTCAGGCTGAAACTTCACTACTTCACGTCTTTGCTCAAGGGTCTGCGTAGAAATGCCATACTGCAGCATGACGGGACAACAATCACGAATTGCTTTTGTATGATTTTCCCAAGCTTCATAATTTGTAGGGGGAGCGTGGATATGAGCGATACAAGAACCTGCCTCCCATCCTTTTTTAACGGAACTCGCTAAAACTTCCGAATCATGGAATCTTTTTTCCACCCCTTCGTGCATAGAAGTATCTGCTGCACAATTGATAATCATAAGTTTTGACATTAATAATCCCTCATTACTAAAAAATTTAATTTAGCCCTAGAATTTGTTTTGTTTCCTCAACAGTTGCAGGCTCTCTTCCTAGTTCTTTTGAAATTCGGACCATTCTTGAAACAAGTTGTGCATTATCCTCGGCCAAAACACCTTTAGTATAATAAGGTTCATCCTCTGTACCAACTCGGACATGACCTCCTTGAATAATAGAAACCGTTTCTAAAGCAACATTACTCAAACCAGCAGCACTAACAGAGAAAACAGAATTTTTAGGTAAATGTTCAATTCGATGCAGTAGTTCTTTTAAAGTTGCTGGAGACCAAAATCCGCCAGGCCATCCGAAAAAAATAGTCAAAACAACCGGGTTTTTCACTAAATCTTTCTCTAAAAGCCATTCTAAATTCCATAAGTGCCCCAAATTAAAACATTCAAATTCTTGATGGACTCCATTGTCATTGAATAGTCGTACCTGATCTTCAATTTCCTGTCTTGAATGCTCCACTAACAGATCTGCATCAACAAACGCAAAATCATGAGAACCTAGAGCGATAGAAGCCATATCAGGTTTCAAATGAACTATCTTCTTTCTTCCTGGCAAACCCATAGCAGCTATTCCAAATTGAATAAGAATTTCGGGACAAGCTTCTCGAACTGCATTCGTAAAAGGTTCCCAACTATCTAGTTGCATTGGAATTCCGTGTATATGTGCTATCGAAGCACCTGCGTCGTAACTTGCCTTTATTTCACTAGCAAGAGATTCTGCAGTCTGAAGACGTTTTGGGACACCTGGATGCTTACGACTATCTGCTGCACAATTAGTTATTATTAACTTTTCGATATTAACTTCCTCCTACAATGGAAAAGATTGGATATATAATAATTAATCAATACTACTTTCTGCGTATAATAATCCCCTAATTCTTTGGGTTAATGAAACAAATTCAGGATCTCCCATTGTCTTAAGATCTCGGGGACGTGGAATATCTACTGGAATGATCTCAGCAATTTTTCCTGGTCTTGCAGTCATAACAACAATTCGATCTCCTAGAAAAACAGCTTCTGGAATACTATGAGTAATAAAGAAAACCGTTTTTTTACTTTCCAACCAAATTCTCTGTAGTTCTAAATTCATTTGCTCTCTTGTCATAGCGTCTAATGCACCAAAAGGTTCATCCATAAGCAAAAGACTTGGGTCATGTATTAATGCTCTGATGATAGAGTTCCTTTGCTTCATACCACCTGATAATTCATGAGGAAATTTATCTTCAAATCCATCTAGACCAACCAAGTTGATTAATTCTTTAGCTCTTTTAGTTGTCTCTTCTGAATCAAGTTTTAAGATTTCAGAAGGAAGAAGCGTATTTTGTAATACAGTCCTCCATAGAAGAAGAACAGGATCCTGAAAAACAATTCCAACATCATTCCGAGGACCTTCGATTGCAGTATTATTTAAAGTGACTACTCCGGATGTTTTTGCTAAAAGACCACTTAAAATTTTCAATAATGTACTTTTGCCACATCCACTAGGACCAACAACAGAGACAAACTCCCCTTCAGAAATATCCAAGTTTATATCAGATAGAGCATGTACAATTTCACCTGTTGAGGTGATGTATTCCTTCTCTAAATTTTTTACGGAAATATAAGACATTTTTAAACTTCAATTTTAAGTTTTTAAAAATTAAGTTCCTGTCGTTTGTTCTGTTTCTGGTGCCCAAAAAAGAACTCTTTTCTTTACAAAATGAACCGTTTTATGCATTGCTAAACCTATCATTGACAGAAGTACCAAAATAGCAAAGGTTCCCGTGGTATCCGCAGCAAAGCTCATTTGCATCAAAAGGACTCCTAATCCGCATTGTCCTTTTCCACCCCACATACACATACCTGCACCTACAAACTCTCCTAATAGGGCCCCTAGTAAACTAAAAACAACTGCTATCTCAAATCCTGCAAAAATAAAAGGTAGCGCATTTGGGAATTGTAATTTTCTAAAGGTAGTCCACCTTGAAGCTGATAGGGAACGAAGCAAATCTAACTGATCTTGATCTGCAGATCTTAAACCAACCATGGTATTTACAAGGAGGGGAAAGAAGGCAACTAATCCTGCCAGAAAAATCTTAGATTCAATTTCATATCCGAACCAGATAATAAATAATGGGGCAATAGCAAGTTTAGGCAAAGTCTGGAAAGCTACAACATATGGCATGATAATGGCCTCTACCCATCTAGACTGCATAAAAACCAACCCAAGACCAAGACCTATAAAACTCCCTAAGAAAAAACCCAGTACTGCTTCAAAAAGTGTGTGGCTAATATGAAGATAAAAACTATTTTGCATTACACTCGTAAAATCTCCTGCACCAACAGAATCTCCTGTTTCTATGAAAAAGAGCCCTCTCAGCAAAGATTTACCTACATCAATAGGCGCAGGAAAGATAAAATCATCAACATCGAAGAAGACAACTATAAAATGCCAAAACAAAAGCAATAATACGAAAGACACAGGAAATAACCAAAAATTTCTTTTTTCGTAAAGCACTGCAGATAAACTAGACGTACGTAATTCCTCGGATCCTTTTCCTGAATCCGAGGAATTAGTTTCTAAATTTTGATGATTATTCTTCATATTTTTCTATTGATTATATTTTTTCAAAAGAGCTCTATATTTTTTCAACTCTTTATCTATATTAAAATTTTTCGCTCTTCTAATTACTTCTTCTTTGTCAAAATTATTAACTTCTGCAATAAGATCATTAGTCCACAAACGTTTTACTTGTGAATCAGATAATTTTTTATCTAAACCAACAAATTTGACATATTCGGACCATTCTCCAGCATGATGTGCACCAAATCGTTTATCTTTTTCATCATCTACCATTAATTTAGGAGCACGTGCATGAAGTACTTTAATAAATTTTTCTGACGCTTTTTTACGACTCATACCTTTGGGTACTGACTCTGGATAAAGAACCCAGTGTATTTTTAATGCTGCCTCTGGATTTGTGTAGAAGAAGAGACTGCCTTTTGCCAAACCTTTTAGAAATCCAACTGCAGTTTTCCTATTCTTTTTAAGATATTTTGTATTAAGCCATACCACATTTCCAAACAAATTCTTAGTCCAACTTTCTTGATAAGGAACAAATCTTAATTTAAAACCTGCAGCTTGTGTAAGAGTATATTGCACATCAACACTAGCCCAAGCATCGATTCTTCCAAGTTTCATAGCTGTAGCTGCTTTTGATCCTGCTCCTACAGGGAGAAATATAACATTTTGCTTTGCTGCTGGAATACCACAAGTCTCGAGTGCTTTTTTGATAAAAATTTGACCAGCATCTCTTGAACTCATTAATCCAACTCTCTTACCCTGTAAATCACAAACAGATTTTATTGAACTATTTGGCGGAACAGCAACTGCCTCACCATAAATAGCATCTCTATTTAATATATAAACACCAGTAACTGGTGGCCATTTTTTTCCTCTAGCTGCTTAATAACAACTCATGCTATTTTAGTAATATATTA
>CAYWAX010000028.1:0-2051 GCA_964456425.1 uncultured Nitrospinaceae bacterium
AAAAGAAATTTCATTTGGACATGATGAACTTCCAGATCCCATACAAAATTCTATCCAAAATCTAGACAATAGAATCCAAGACCTTGAGAAAAAAATAAAAGATGGGGAGACTCCTAGTCAATGAAAAGAATCTATTTAGATCACAATTCGACAACACCTATACGCCCTGAAGTTATCAAAATTGCGGAACCTTACATAAAAAGTTTTTTTGGAAATCCTAGTAGCGTTCATTCTTTTGGAAGAGAAACTAGAGAAGCAATTGAAAACTCTCGTGCGCAAATAGCATCAACTATAAATGCATCTGACCCAAATGAGATTTTCTTTACTTCTGGTGGAACTGAAAGTGATAATCTTGCAATTAGGGGAGTTCTTAATAATCAAGATATAAAATCTCATATTATTACTACTGAAATTGAACATAACGCCGTTTTAGATACATGCAATGACCTTAGTAAAGAAAAATCCGTAGAAGTATCCTATATAAAACCAGACAAAAATGGTTTAGTCTCTGTAAAAACAATAAAAAATGCAGTGAAAGATAATACAGAATTAATATCAGTCATGTTGGGAAATAATGAGACAGGAACTATTCAGCCAATTTCTGAGATATCGTCTTTTTGCAAAGATAATGGCATATTGTTTCATACAGACGCAATACAAGCCATTGGAAAAATTAAAATCAATGTGCAAAAAGATAATATTGATCTGCTATCTGGAAGTGGGCATAAAATTAATGCACCAAAAGGAATTGGTTTTCTTTATGCAAGAAAAAAAACTCCACTTAATGCAATTCTAACTGGAGGGGGTCAAGAACAAAATATAAGATCAGGTACTGAAAATGTCGCCGGCATAGTTGCACTAGGGGAAGCATGTAGAATTTCAGATACAGAAGGAAATCAACTCTGGGATAACGTCCTAAAATTGAGAAATCGATTGGAGAAGGAGGTTTGTGAAAAAATTCCTGATGTAGAAATAATTGGGAATAAGGTGCAACGTCTCCCTGGAACATCAAATATTGCATTCTCAAATGCTGAAGGAGAAACTTTACTAATTAGACTTGACCTTGAGGGAATAGCAGTGAGCACTGGTTCGGCATGTAGTTCTGGATCAACTGAACCAAGTCATGTTTTACTTTCAATGGATCTGCCACGAAATCTTATTCGTGGTTCTCTTCGCTTTAGTTTAGGTTGGGGAAGTACCGATGAAGATATAGATTATTTAATGGACAAATTGCCCAATGCAGTTGAAAAAGTTCGAGAAATTGCACCAAAAGATTAACTTGAAAATTTCTAAGGGTAAAAATGAGTAATAGCAGTTATCATTATAATTCTACCGTACTGTCACATATTGCCTCACCTCAAAATATAGGCATTATAGAAAATGCAAACTATACAGGGAAAGGAACAAATCCTTCTTGTGGGGATGAAGTTGAGTTATATATTAAAGCCGAAGGAGAAAAAATCACTGATGCAAAAATTAAAATACTTGGGTGTGGGGCTATAACCGCTTCAATGAGTTTGCTAACTAACTTGCTTATAGGTAAATCAATCGAAGATGCAAAAATGATTTCTTCCGAAGATATTGAAAAAAAGTTGGGAGGACTTCCTGAACATAAACGTCATTGTTCTAAATTAGCACGCCGAGTTCTCCAAAATGCTCTTGAAAATTCAAAAAAAGAATAAAATGTCAGAAAATAATTCCTCACAAATTGAAATTAAAAAAAAGGACGTCATAGAAGGATTAGGCATTGCTATACAAGGAGATACGACCCCTGAGAAAATAGGACTTTTAAGAGGCCAATTTCTTAAATTGACGAATCATCTACATATCTTAAACGGAGACTGTTATGGGTTACTATCTCCTGATCATAGTTACAAAACTTTTATGTTAAAAAAATACTTTGATTCAAATCTGGAAAGTTTTACCGAAATAATAATTTATTCTAACTTCTATGCGATAGATATTCATAAAGGAAGTTACGGAAATTTATTGCAATCACAAGATAAAATTTTTAAAAATATTAAGGACAATGGATTTAAAAAAATGAACCT
>CAYWAX010000028.1:2151-16040 GCA_964456425.1 uncultured Nitrospinaceae bacterium
ATAAAAACAGCATTTTTCCTAATTCCACCATAAAGGTACGCTCTAGCATTGATTTTTCCATGTGCGGACTCCACTTCGATTATTTCTCCATCCTCTATTTCTAATTCTCTTGCATATTCTGGATGGATTTGACAAAAGAGATCTGGCCACATCTCTTGTGCTTCCCAAAAATAGTGAGTCCAACTGTGGAAATGAGGTGCAGGTGGTCTCCCGGTTATCAATTCAGTATTAAAACCCTTTTTCCTTAATTCTCTGGAAAAACTTCCTTTCTCGTTTGAAACTATTTTTGCTTTCGATGTTCCGGTAGGGACATCATAGAATGGAGAAATCACATCCAACCTTTCGTCATTATCTTTTATTTCCAGAAAGGGTAAATCTATCAAAAGTTCAGGATCTGAATAAAACTCTGGCAAAGCAGAGAAACCTAAACAATTAAATTTCTCCTCTAATTCATTAGTCCAAAACTCTAGCTTTCCACTTTTTGTTGGAAATCTTTTTCCTTCTGGTTGACCAACTGCTGTTGTACCTTCTAAATAAAGAGTTTCTTCTTCAGGAGAATCTTCATTTTCAACAGGATATCTAACCCATCTATAAGGAACTGAGTGTAATCGTTTTTGAGTTACGCCTTTAAGAAAATGATTTTGAATACATACTTCATCCCAAAAAATTGCAGGATCTTTATATTCTTCCTTAAGAATATCACCAAATCCTAGACGTTTGCCGAGTTCGATCCATATCCATCCATCTGGTTTTGCTTCTCCAGGAGGATCTATTAATTTATCGATCCAAACAATTCGTCTGTCATCATTACTTCTTCCTATTTCTCCTTTTTCGATTCCCGTAGCTGCAGGTAACACATAATCAGCAAATGCAGAAGTCTCATTTTGAAACAACTCAATATGTACCAGCAAATCCAAATTCTTTAATGCATCTCTTACATTATTTTGATCTGGCCATTGAGCTAATGGATTACTTGAACTTATCATCCCCTTTATAGGATATGGTTTCCCGTGTTTCATTGCATTCAGCCAACCGACCGGACTCTTCCTTATTTTTGGCTTTTCAATCTTTTCTCTTCTTTCAAATGGCACATTTGGAGAAATAGGCGGACCAGCAGTCATATTAAAATATGCACCACCTTTACGTCCCCAGTTCCCAGTTATTGCACTTACAAACATCCAAGCTCGATTAGTTTGTAATGAATTCATATGTTGATTTATCCCTCTACTCGCAAAAATTACGCAGCCGTTTGAATTAGCAATTTCACTTGCAAGCAATTCAATTTCTTCTTGGGATAAATCAGTTATTTCAGACGCCCATTGTGGACTATATTCTTTTTCAAAAATAAATTTTCTCCACTTTTCCCATCCTAAAACCCAGTCATTACAAAAATTGGTGTCCTGTAGATTTTTTGAAAATATTTCGTGTGTTATAGATAATGCTAATGCCATATCTGTTCCAGGACGAATTGGCAACCAACTATCTGCCTTACTAGCTGTTACAGTCTGTCTAGGATCAACAACAATCATTTTTGCTTTATTTTTAACTCGCCAATCATTAATCTTTCCAAAATAAACTGGGCGTGTTTCAGCCTGATTATCTCCTATATAAAGATACATTTCGGCGCTACCAAGATCAGTAGAAGTGTAACTGTTTCCACTTCCATTAACTCCCTGAGTAATTTGATAAGAAATCGTTTTTCCAGAGGCACAAAATGGATCAGTGCCTTCAATGTTGTCAGTTCCCCATAGTTGACTGAACAATCTAGAATATCCTTTTTGAGTAAGGATACCGGTCCTAGTCCCAATAAAAATAGCAAGTGCTTCGGTTCCCCATTTATCTTTTATCTGTGTCAATTTTTCTGCAATTTCGTCAAGCGCTTGTTCCCAGCTGATCTTCTCAAACTTATTTTCACCCCTTTCTCCTATTCTTTTAAGAGGGGTCCGAAGTCTTTTTTCGTTATAATGTAGTTGCAATCCAAATTGTGCTTTAGGACATATCTTTCCTTCTAAAACAGGATCTTCATCATTTCCAGTAATTTGAACTAACTGATCATCTTCAAAATGAAATTTTGTAGTACAGCAATTAAAACAAATATTACATCCACCTGGTTCAATTCTTCTTTCCACTTTTTGATCTTTCTCAAAACCAAATGGAAAATTTGCTTCTAATTTTTGAGGCGGTTGAGTTTTATTTACAAAAACAGACTTTTGGAACACACCCGTTCTTTTAATTGGATGATTATCCATTATAGGAAGAGACGAACTAGAACCATTTAATCTTTCTAAATAAATTGTCTGCGGTTTTAGTAAAAAGCTATCAACATCCTTAACAATTCTATCTTGTTTTGCAGCAATCTTTAATAATTCTGACCGTTCTCCAAAAGTAATCGCAAATCCGGGACAAACAGTTGAGCAGGCCGGTTCTAATTTATCCTCAGATCTTTCGGAACAAAGGTCACATTTGACAGTGTGGTGTCCTTCTTCATCAAAACCCATAGCACTATAAGGACAGGACAAAACACATTCTCCACAACCTGTACACAATTCTTCATGGACTTTTACTATGCCGGTTTTCTCATCTTTTGTGATCGCTTTTGGATTTACAGGACATGATCTAAGACAAGCAGGTCGTTCACAATGCTGACAAGTTAGAGTAAAAAAATCCGTTCTATGATCATCATCATTACCTAACCATACAACCTTATTTCTGTATGTCCCAGGTTTCAGATGATGTTCCTGCTTACATGCGGCCTCACAACTTTTACAACCGAAACATCTTTCTAAATCAATCATTAATGCTAGTTGATTCAATTATAATCCTTTTCAACTAAGAAAAAACTATTTAGATATATGCCACCAATATATATCAGAACCATCTGAAACATAGGCAGCAAAAAAAGTAACTACAACTATATGGGCAATGAGACCTAGAAAAAAAACAACCGATAAAGCAATGTGGATCGACCTCCAAAAACGAATTAAAAAACTATGTTCAAAATTCTTTCTAATATAAGAATTTTCTTTACGAACTAAACTATAAAATTGAATTGAAAAAATAGGATGCTTAAACCAATGTTTTAGATTTAGGGAAAAAGTACCCTCTGTACTACAAGGCTCAATAGAGAAAAGTAGTTTTTCTTTCTTTTCAATTATGATTTTTATCTTTTCTTTATCGTCAGCATTCAGATTATGAAAAATTTGAATTTTTGAAGCAAAAATTTTTGCATTTTTCTTAGAAATATAAAATCGTGCGTAAATTCCTAAAAGAGTAAGTGCCAAGAGTGCTAAAAGGAGCAATGCTGGTGCATACCTTACATAACCGGACGAGTGAATTGTCACTAAAACAGAACCTATAACTGCAGTTACTACGTGACAGTTAAACCAAAAAACTGGTTTCCTGCTTACACTTGTTCTCTTAAGAAATAAGAAAACGATTGAAACGGAAAGAAACAACGAACCAACAACTCCAAAAGAATAAAGGACTGGGGAACCAGGCATATGCCACATAGATGACAGATAACGTAAAAATGAAAAATATAGAATCAAACTTAGAAAAGCAAATGAAATAAGGTACGTAAGTAATCTATCGTGAATTGATAAAGATTTCTTCTTTTTCATTCAAATTCTATTTTGGAAACTTCAACTATCTCAAAAGTCCTAACACCACCAGGTAGTTTAATGACCACCTCATCTCCAGGTTCTTTTTGCATTAATCCTCTTGCAAGTGGAGCATTGAAAGAAATAATGCCACTTGGCAAGTCACTTTCTTCCTCCCCAAGAATTTCGTAGGTCAGTTCTTCATCTTTGTCAATATCGTAAAGTTGAACCTTTGTGCCTACAGAAACTTTATCTCCAGAGATTGGAAGTTCTTCAATAATCTGAGCGGTTCGTATTTTCTCTTTCAGTCTACTTACTTCATGTTGTAAATTTCTTTGAAGTTCAATAGCCGCTTCCCATTCTGCATTTTCACTTAAATCTCCAAGATCAGCAGCTTTTCCGATTTCTTTTGCAACATCATGTTTAAGGCGATGTTCTATTTCTTCAACTTTATTTTTTAAATTTATTAGACTTTGATTTGTTAAATAAAATGCCATCTTTTACCTCTTATGCTAATTTAAAAAAACAAAATTATATTATACCTAAACAGATAAATCTCTAAAATCAAATTCAGTCTGAGAAACAAATTCGTTAATTATCTTCTCTGTTATTGGCCCGGGAACAGGTTTATTTGGAGAAAATCTATCTATTTGATTAACAGGCATCGCACAAATAGCACTGGATGTGAGAAAAAATTCATCTGCCTGACTTAAATCATATAGAGTAATATCCCTCTCCTCATAAGTAATACCCATTCTTTTTGCCATCTCAAAAACTGTTAATCTTGTAACTCCTTGCAGAACATTTTTTTCATGAGGAGTAAATAGTACATTATCTTTAACCATGAAAAAGTTAGCAACAGAATTTTCAGCAACATTTCCATATATATCAAGCATTAACGAAAGAGATCCATTAGAAGAAGCGTCAAGTTCTGCTAAAATTTGGTTCATTTTACTAGTAACCTTCGCCCTAGCTTCAAGACACTGAGGTGGAACCCTTCTCGTAGCCACAATCGATAGTCTAACACCTTTAGAGTATTTCTCTACCAATTTATCGGTAGAAGACTCTCTCCAAAAAATAAAAATTGTTGGCCTATCAGATTCGCTTGCAATCATAGAAGGATCATCCATCCCCCTCGATACCCAATGACCAACTCGATATATCTTTCCCTCTCCAAGGATATCTTGATTCAATTTTAGAGTTTCAAGAGTCGCTATCTTCATCTCTTCTATATCTAAATGACAATGAATTTGTGTATATTTCAGAGATCGATAAAGGCGTTTTAAGTGGTCGTCAAGACGAAATAATTTGCCATTAAAACATGGTGTAACTTCATAAACACCATCACCCCATAAAAAACCTCGGTCAAACGGCGAAATAAGAGCTTTACTCTCTTTTATAATCTTGCCATTAAGATATACATAACGTTCCGTAGACATATTAAATACTTTCAATTTTTTTTAATAGAATCCGTAAGATATTCTAATAATAACAAATTTTTGCATATAATTTCATTTTTTCTTTCCCCAACCACCTCCACCAGGAGTTTCTAATCTTATTATATCTCCTTCATCCAAATCTAAACGTTGTTTCCCCCTACAGTTAATTATTTTACCATTTTTTTTTAAAATTGAATTCTTACCCCTCTTTCCGGGAGAACCATCCTCTAAACCCCAAGGAGAAAATTTTCTCCTATCCGTCATGAAAGAAGCCGTAGCTGGACTTAAAAGCTCTATATCTCTTATTATTCCATCTCCACCTTGCATTAATCCCTTTCCCCCACTTTTCTTTCTGACTCTATATTTTTTAACTCTTAAAGGATAGGAATGCTCAATAGCTTCTATAGGAGTATTTCTAGTGTTAGTCAGGTGTGAGTGTATTGCATTTTCACCATTCCCCGATTTTCCTGCACCCATACCTCCTCCTGTCGTTTCATAATATGCAAAAGGTTTTCTTTTCTTTGAACGTAAGTCAACTCCTCCAATTGTAAGATTATTCATTGACCCACAAGAAGCAGAAGGTATTTTTTCAGGGCATGCTTTTGACATAGCTCCGAGTACTACATCAACCATTCTTTGACTAGTTTCTACATTACCCCCAGCAACCGCAGATGGAAATGTAGAATTTAATACTGAACCGGATGGCGCTATCACTTCAATGGGTTCCATGCAACCAGAGTTATTAGGAATCGTGTATGGTATTAGACATCGAATAGCATAATAGACCGCAGTTCTAGCTATAGACTCAACTGCATTAATATTCCCATCAGTTTGGAGAGAAGAGCCTGTGAAATCAGCTATAATACTTTGATTTCTAATAATAATTTCAACTCTTATTTTCACAGGATTATCAGAGATACCGTCATCATCCATAAAATCTATAAATTCAAAATTTCCATTTGGTATCTCAGAAATTGCAGCTCTAGTCATACGCTCAGAATAGTGCTGTAACTCTTTAGTATAAAAAGAAGTCTTATTTAGACCATATTTATCAATAATCATTTTAATACTTCTTTCTCCAACAAGATTAGCAGAAATCTGAGCTAGGACATCTCCTTCACGTTCTTCGGGTGTTCTTACGTTCGATAAAACAAGGGACAATAAATCTTCTTGTATAATTCCTTTTCTGACTATTTTAACAGGCGGAATAACTAGCCCATCTTGAAAAATCTCTTTAGTTAAACTCATTGAACCTGGCGCAATTCCGCCAATATCAGAATGGTGTGCTCTATTTGCAACCAAAAATTGCAAAGAAAATTTTCCATTTTTTTTAGTGAATATTGGAAGTATCATTGTAAGATCAGGTAAATGATTACCTCCATGAAATGGATCGTTAAGAACAACCATATCTCCAGGTTCTAATTTTATAGTTTCAATTACATGTTCAACTGACATTGGCATAGACCCGAGATGCGCAGGAAGATGAGCAGCTTGAGATACCATTTTCGCATCTTTATCAAAAATAGCACATGAATAATCTCTTCTCTCTTTTATATTTGGAGAAAAAGATGACCTACATAAAGCAATTCCCATTTCCTCTGCAGCAGAGAAAAAAAGATTTTTAAAAATCTCTAATAAAATTGGGTCTAAACTAATCTTTCCCATTAATCAAACCTCTAAGAAACTTGTGATTTTTGTCGAGAATTCTTCTCTTTCGTTAAAATTAAATTGCATTCTTTATCAATTTTGCAATTCCAAAATGGTGGAATTATTGATGTCGCACTAAATTCAAAAACTAAAGCAGGACCTGAAAAACTTTTACCTGGATGTAAATCTATACGATCATAAATTTTAGATATATGTGATTTGCCATCAAAAATTATTTTTTGTCTTTTCATTATTTTCTTTTTCGTTTTTACTGTTTTTCTTTCTAATTTAATTGTCTTTGTGAAACCCGTAGCTCTAACTCTTATATTAACAATTTCTATATCTCTATTTGAATTTGCAGTTAAAAATCTTTTTTTGTGAAACTTAGTAAATAGCAAATACAAATCTTCATAAAAATTAGATTTAATTCCTCTGAAAGGTATTGTTAATTCATGCGATTGTCCTAAATAACGCATATCTAAAAATTTTTCTATTTTAAATTTATCTACTCCTTCCTTTTTCAAATCTTTTCTTGCCTGATCTAGAAGAGAAAAAAACAATTCATCTAGGTATTTATGATTCATATTCACTAAATTTAGGAGTACTGTTTTAGAGTAATCTTTAATTACATCAGCCAAGAACATTCCTCTTGCAGATAGAGTTCCTGGATCTCTAGGAATAAGAACTTTTTTTATTCCAAGTGTTTCAGCAAGTGCGCAAGCATGCATGGGTCCCGCACCACCAAATGCCATCAAGGTGAAAGCACGAGGATCATGTCCTCTTTCAATACTCATAAGTCGAATCGCATTAGCCATATGTTCATTGGCAATTGTTATTATTCCTTGAGCAGTTTCTAATGGATCAAGAGCTAATTTCTTAGCTAAAAGAGTTATCCCTTTTTCTGATCTACTACAGTCAATTTTTATTTTTCCACCAAGGAAATTCCAAGGATCTATCCTTCCTAAAAATAAATTTGCATCCGTCACAGTGACATTATTTCCATTTCCGTAACACATTGGACCAGGCGAAGCACCTGCACTTTTTGGACCTACAATAAGTGCTCCACCAGAATCACACTCTGCTATTGACCCACCTCCTGCACCAACAGTATGAATATCAATAACAGGAACTCTTACAGGCAATCCAGATAATTCTGTCTCAGAAGTAAAATTTAATTTTCCATCTATAATTGATACATCTGCACTTGTTCCACCCATATCAATAGTAATAAATTTAGAGGTTTTCTTCTTTTTAGCTACATGAAAGGCTCCGACAACTCCTCCTGCAGGACCAGACAAAATTGTTCTAACAGCTTCACTACTAGCTACTTCGGAAGAAATAAGTCCGCCATTACTTTGCATAACACGGAAACGTCTTAAAGTTTCTTCTTTCTGGAGTCTATCTAAGTAATTCTTCATTAATGGTGAAACATACGCATTCACACATGTCGTACTGGTTCTCTCAAACTCCCTATATTCAGGTAAAATTAGGCTAGATACAGAAACAGGAAAACCCTTTTTAATAAAAAAATCAGATACCTCTAACTCATGAGTATTATTTACGTAAGAATGAAGAAAACAAATCGCTAAAGATTGAATTTTGTTTCTCTTTAATTTCAAGAGTATTTTTTTTAATTCAGCTTTAGAAAGACTTTCTAAAACTTCACCATTTTCATTTATTCTTTCTTTTATACCAAAACGATTTTCTTGATTAACGATAGATTTTGGTCTTTTATATGTTAGATCATAGAGGACATCTCTATTCTGACGTCCAATTTCAATGATATCTTCAAAACCTGAAGTTGTAATAAGACCAACTTTTACTCCATCTCTAGATAAGAGTGCATTTGTAGCCACTGTTGAACCATGGATAAGGTCAATGGGTCGATCATGAATATTTTTTTCAGTAATACCTTCTATTATTGCCAGCGCTGGATTGGAAGGAGTTGAAGGTAATTTATGAACATTTAAAATTCCATTTTCAAGAAAAACAAAATCGGTAAATGTTCCACCAGTATCAACTGCAATTCGAAAATCTGTCAATTTTTCTCTCTAAATTTTAAATTTTCAAAATCTAAATAAAATTCATTGTGAAAAAAAATACCAATTGGATACACTAAGATAAAGAAGAAACTGCTTTAGAAATACGATGAATCGCTTCCTCTAAATTTTCGATACTATTTGCAAAACACATACGTAAATGATTATCTGCATATTGACCAAAAGCAGAGCCAGGCAATGTTGCTACACCAACTTCATCTAGCAAATAGTCTGATAATTTCTCAGAAGACATTGGAATTTCACTAACATTAGGAAAAGCATAAAAAGCGCCCTCAGGAAATTTGCAAGAGATTCCGTCAATCGAATTTAACCCATCTATAAACATATCTCTTCTCTTTTTAAATTCATTCATCATTTTAACACTATCAGCTTGCTCACCTTTTAATGCCTCTACACCAGCCATTTGGACAAACGGAGGGACACAACTCACAGAATTTGTTATAAGTTGAGACAGAGGATCTGACAACCAAGATGGAGCTGCAACAAAACCTAATCTCCATCCTGTCATTGCATAGGTCTTTGAGAAAGTCTCTAACAAAATTGTTCTTTCGCGCATTCCATCAAGTGTTCCAATTGAAATATGAGTCCCTTCAAATAACATGTTTGCATAAACTTCATCAGATAAAATGACAAAATCATTCTCAATAGCAAGATTACCTATTTCTTCCAATTCCTCTTGAGTTAGAGTACCTCCAGTAGGATTATGGGGATAATTAAGAATCAATAATCGAGTATTTTTAGAAATTCGATTTTTCAAATCATCAATTGTAAATTTGAAATTATTTTCTTCAAGAATAGGTAAAGGCACAGGTTTAGCACCAGCATACAATGTAACTGATTCATATACGGGAAAACCTGGGTCAGGATATATAACTTCATCTCCTTCCGCAGCTGTAGCCATGATTGTGTAATAGAGGAATGGCTTTCCACCTGGGCCAATCACAATTTCATCTGGAGAATATTCTCCACGTTTATTTTTATTAATCCACTCACAACAAGCTTCTCTAAGTTCAAGAACCCCAGAAGAAGGACAATAATGAGTATTCCCAGAACTTACTTGATCGCAAACAACATTAATAATATTTGAAGGAGTATCAAAATCAGTGTCACCTATTTCAAGGTGAATAATATTTCTACCCTCTCTTTCGAGTTGATTAGCTTTGGCAAGAACAACAAAAGAGTTTTCAGTTTTTAAAAGACTCATCCTATTAGCTAGTCGCATTTTATAACTCCATATTATCTACATTTGAGGATATTCCAAATTCCTTTAAAACTTTCAATATTTCTTTTATGGGGAATCCTATAATATTAGTGTAACTCCCATTTATCTTATCTACAAGGAAATATCCCTTTCCTTGAATAGCGTATCCACCAGCTTTATCCAAAGACTCATTTTCAGCAATATATTCTTGTATTTCAATAGAATTGAGTTTCCTGAATTCTACTTCTGTAACAACATTTTCAACTTTTTCAACTTTTGAGGACATTACAGCAAAACCAGTAATTACAAGATGTCGTCTACCTGACAAGGAATTGATCATTTCAAAAGCATCTTCAGAATCTTTCGGTTTCCCGAGAATTTTTTTATCTTTAACAACAATTGTATCGGCAGCTAAAACAATACGTTCAGGAAAAGTTTGAAGAATACTCAAAGCCTTTGCCTTCGCAATTTGCATTGCAACTTCTTTTGGACTACCAACTTTAGAAAACCCTTCTTCAACTGACGATTCCGGTGAAACCACCGTAAATTCTATTCTTGTATCAGACAAAAGAGAAATTCTTCTAGGAGAACTTGATGCTAATAATAAAGAATTTTTATTTTTTAAATTATGTGTCAAAGTTAAAAATTTCTATCGACAATGAAATCAGCCAGAGAAATAAGTGAGTCCAAGTTTTCAGACTTTTCAATAACTGACAAAGATGATTTTGCATTTTCTGCATATCGTTTTGCTAGATTCCTTGTGTACTCGACTGAACCATATTCATCCATTAACTTAAGGACAAAAGACTGATCTTCTTCAAGAATTACTTTTGATTCTAAAATAATTTTTTTGAGTCGTTCTTTACGAATTTCATCTATATTTGAAAGTAGATGCAATAGTGGCAATGTAATATTTCCGTCAATTAAATCATTTCCAATTTTCTTGCCCGTTTCATTTTCATCTCCCATATAGTCTAACGCATCATCTATTAACTGAAATGAATATCCTATATTCTTTCCATAAGAGTTAAATGATTCAATTATCTGGTTAGATGAATCACTTAAAATTGCACCTAATTTACAACTAGCAGCAATTAGAGCAGCGGTTTTTCTAAAAACTACTTTTAGATACTCTTCTTCTGTTATATCCGTATTATATAAATTTATTAACTGTAAAACTTCACCCTCTGATAGGAGAGTACAAGCTTCAGACATTGTTTTCATGATACGTGTATCTTCTTCTGATGACATAAGTTCAAAACTCTTTGCAAAAAGAAAATCGCCAACAAGTACACTTGCCTCATTTCCCCATTTTGAATTTGCAGATGGATTTCCTCTGCGCACATCCGCACCGTCTACTACATCATCATGTAACAATGTCGCAGTGTGGATAAATTCTACAACACAACTATGCTTTATAGCTTTATGTCCACTATATCCACAGGCTCTGGATGAAAGAAGAAGGAGCAATGGACGTATCCTCTTCCCACCTGAAGAACTCAAGTACTCACTTACATCTGGTATCAAGACTACATCAGAATAAAAGTTTTTTTTAATCTCTTTCTCAACTTCCTCTAGATCTGAAGAAAGTAAATTCATAATTTCTGAAAAAATCAAAATCAATAATCCTTAGTGAAAAAAATAATTTTCTATGTATGAGTTTCAAACCATATGCTATGGTAGTAGCCCGTGTATAACAAAAACAACTCGGATTAGGAAAAAATAAATTGCTTTTTTGCCCAAGACAAACTACATCATACTAAATTGTTTTATTAAATCATAAGGAAAGAAAAGAAAGAGTTTTTAATAGAGATGACAATAGAAACTTTGACAAAAGAAAAAAAAGAGAAATCTAGTTATGTATTAGTTCATTATAATGAAATTGGTATCAAGGGGAAAAATCGCTTTAAATTTATTGACCTTTTGATTAATAGAATTCACAAATCATTGGATATTTATGGCAACATTAATGTAAAGAAAAAAACGGGTAGAATTTTAGTTAAATATGACTCAACAATCTCATGGAATAAAATAGAAAGAAGCTTATCCACCTGCTTTGGTATTGCTTATTTTGCGAGAACTTATAAAAGTAATATCGACCTTCCTAAAGTAAAAGACAAAATTGCAGACTTAATTTCCCAAAAAAAAATACAGACCTTTAAAGTTCGAACAAGAAAAAGCTTTAAAAATATACCAATAAGCACAAAAGAATGGGATAAAGAAATTGGCTCTTTTGTTCAAGCAGAACGTCACTTGCCTGTTGATATGAAACAAGACAATTTTACAATTCACATTGAGGTGATTCCAAATGAAGCCTATATTTATTTTGAAAAACTTCTAGGGCCTGGGGGACTTCCGCAAGGTATCAGCGGTCATATAACATGTCTCCTCTCAGGTGGAATAGATTCTCCTGTAGCATCATGGAGAATGATGAAAAGAGGTTGTGAAATTATTTTTGTTCATTTTCATGGATCTCCTTTTTTAAGTCGTGCTTCAGCCGAAAAAGCATTAGATCTTGCAGAAATTTTGAATGAATACCAAATTAATAGTAAAGTTTATCTCGTTCCTTTTGGTGAACTCCAAAAACAAATTGTTCTTTCAACCAAACCAGAACATAGAGTTATTTTATACCGTCGTTTTATGCTTCGTATTGCCGAATTAATCTCAAACAAAGAAAAAGTTTCTTCGCTAGTTACTGGGGAAAGTCTTGGTCAAGTAGCAAGTCAAACACTTACGAATATTTCAACTATTCAAAATGCAGTAGAGATGCCTATTCTAAGACCTTTAATTGGTATGGATAAAGAAGAAATAATAAAACAAGCAAAAGAAATTAACACTTTTGAAATTTCAATTGAACCCGATCAAGACTGTTGTACATTATTCGTACCTAAACACCCTTCAGTAAGTTCTAAATTATTTGTGATTGAAAATATAGAAAAGAAACTTCCCATAGATGAGATGACAAAAGAAGTTCTTAAAAAAGTCGAAATCTACATCTTAGAAAAAGGTCAAAAGAAAACTAAAATTCAACAAAAAGAATCGGATTAATTGACATCTATCAATTGTTTCATAGCCTCTGCAGGAAGAGATTCACTGGACATACAATTCTGTTTCGCCTGCTCTTGAGTTCTTATTCCAGGAATAACACAAGATACATCTGAGTTAGAAACACAGAAACGTATAGCTGTCTCTGCAGGAGAAATGCTCAACTGATTTGAAATATCTCTTAATTTGTTCAATTTACTTTGAAATTTTCTTATATTATCTGCACTCAAAATTCTACTTCTTCTATCTCCTTCTACAAATTCAAACGTCTCATCTATTCTTCCAGATAAAAAACCTCTCTTAAGTGGAACTCTAGAAATTATTCCAACATTCGCAGATTTTGCCCTAGAAAAAGATTCTGTAGCTTCTTGGCTAATAATATTGTATTCCATTTGCAAACATGCTGCTGTACGCTGCTCTGTGACATAATCACACTCTTCTTTGGTATTTACAGAAACACCCCAATGAGCAATTTTTCCATCTTGCTTAGCTTTATCCAAAAGAGCATAACTATCTTCCGCCATCATATTATCAATAGTTGGATTATGCAGTTGATAATAATCAATTCTATCCACACCTAATCTTTGAAGACTTGCTTCAAGACAATTTCCTATATATTCCGGAGTATAGTTGTACTCCCCCGTTACCATATTATTACCACCCTTAGTAAAAACTAGAATATTTTGATTATCTTTTCTTTCTTTTAAAAATTTCCCTATCACAGATTCACTATGTCCTTGCCCATAAGCATCCGAAGTATCAATAAAATTCATTCCATTATCTATAGATGCGTGAAGAGCACGATTACTCTCTGAATCATCCACAGGTCCGTAAATCTCCCCTATGGTCATAGCACCAAAACCTATAACCGTAACTTCTAAACCAGTTGATCCAAGAA
>CAYWAX010000029.1:0-1445 GCA_964456425.1 uncultured Nitrospinaceae bacterium
GCTATAATTAATAAAAATTTAAAAGAAGCTAGTAAGATTATAGATTTTATAGCTATGGAGATGCGATGTTAATCACTTGAAATTAATAAAAACGTGAAGAAGATTTGATTTTTGATTTATCATTCAAAACTAATTTAAAGTATTTCCCAGGCTTAAATCTAACCACTTTACGTGCACTTATTTGTGCTTCTTTTCCCGTCTTAGGATTTCTCCCTATTCGTGCATTTTTATTCCTTACATCAAAGGAACCAAATCTCCTTAGAACTACAGGTTCTCCTTTGGACAAACTACTTTTAATCGCGTTAAAAATTGTCTCTACTGCTTCTTCAGACTTAACTTTACTTAATCCTGTATCACCGGCTACAAGATTAACTATATCTACTTTAGTCAATATAGGACCCTATATAGGAAAAGGAAAAGAAAAAGAAAAAAAATATTAATTAAGAAAGAATTATATTAACATTGTGTAAATCAGGGAGCAAGAAAAACAAATATTTTTAAATATTAGGTGCAAGAATGAAATATAATTTTTCAAGAAAAACTCAACAAATTCAACCCTTTCTAGTTATGGATATTTTAAAAAAGGCAAAAAGTCTTGAGAGAGACGGAAAAGAAATTATACATCTAGAACTTGGCGAACCAGACTTTAAAACACCTAAAGTCATAATCGAATCTGCAAAGGATGCTCTTTCAAATGGAGAGACTCATTATACTAACTCGTTGGGAATTTCAGAATTAAGACTTTCGATTTCAGAATATTATAATCAAACTTATAATTTAAAAATTTCTCCTAATAGAGTAGTTGTTACAAGCGGAACTAGTCCCGCAATGTTAATTTTATTTCAATTAATGTTAGAAGAGGACGATGAAGTAATCATCTCTGATCCTCATTATGCATGCTATCCTTCTTTTATATCTTCTACAGGTGCTAAAACAATTTTGGTTCCTTATAAGAACTTCTCAACAGAGATCACTGATTTCATTACTGATAAAACAAAAGTTATTTTAATTAATTCTCCTTCAAATCCAACTGGATCAAGATTTAGTAATGAGGAATTAAAAAAATTGTCAAAATTAAAACCAACAATAGTTTCAGATGAAATTTATCATGGAATTAGCACAGGAATAAGAGACTATTCTGCATTAGAATTTTCAGATAATTCGATTATTATAAATGGTTTTTCGAAACTCTTTGCTATGACGGGATGGAGATTAGGATATATGATTGTCCCTGAGCATTATGTAAGAAGATTGGAGATTCTTCAACAAAATTTCTTCATTTCTGCTAATCCATTTGTACAAAGAGCAGGAATTACAGCTCTTGAAAAAGCAATACCGCAAGCAAAATTAATGAATGAGATCTATACAGATAGAAGAAAACTAGCATTAGAAGGACTAGAATCGATTGGACTACCAATCAACCCACACCCGGACGGAGCTTTTTA
>CAYWAX010000029.1:1545-15982 GCA_964456425.1 uncultured Nitrospinaceae bacterium
TCTATAGAATTCTCATCCAAAGAGACTTCATCAGATTCATTTCTATTATCAGACCACTCAAGTTTACCCTCGATAATTTCTCGAAATACTACCTCTTCCTTAGTATCTGTCTTCTTCGTTTCTACAAGAGGTTCTGCTCCATTTCTCAATTGATTAACTCTCTTTGCGAGCAAAATAGACATTAAAAATCTATTTTGTACTTGATCAGATGCACGCTCAAAAAGCTCATCATAACTAGCTTGCTCTAACATAAATACCTCCAAACACTAAATATAAATTTAATATTTTACTTATCCGATACCAACATGCTGAACATAGGCTACTTGCATATTAGATCGGACTTGCTTAAGTATATCAGCTTCTTCTTCAGTCAAATTTCCTTTCATTTTCTCTTCTAACATTCCAAAAAGATCAACAAATAATTTTGCTGCTCTAGGATCTGCAGAGCCTACCTTTTCGCCAGTTTGCGGATGTAATCCCATTGCACCAAGTGCATTTGCTTGAAGAATAGCAATCATCATTTCAAAATGCTTTTCTTCATCCTCCTCCTTAGATTCTTCAGATGGAGAATCAGTAGTTTCTTCTGAAGATTGATTAATTTCTTGTTCTGGATTTTCTTGACTCATTTCAGATATATTTTCTGTTTCATCAGGAGTTTCTTTACTATCATTAGAAATAGTTGGACTAAAATTTGCGGGTATTTCCTCAGTCTCTTCAGCATCATAACCAGTAACAGAATAACGTCTATCTGACACCTTGAAACTTTGAGATTCTTCATTTTCTAAATCTGAGGTGTTTTTTTCTTCTTCAGACATTTTTCCCTCTTTTGTGAAATAAAAGATATAAGAAGAACACATTTATCTATAGAAAGGCAACCTTGGAAACTCAAAAAACTTTATTATCTTATCAAATCTTAGAAAAAAGTTCAGAAAAGATTTAGTTGTAGGAGTTCTCTTTTTTTCAAACTTAGCTAATTCCTGAAACAACTTCTTTTCTTTTGAATTTAATTTCCTTGGAGTCTCTATGAAAAAAACTACTACATGATCTCCCTTAGAGTTATTTTCTAAAGAGGGAAAACCTTCTTTTTTAATAATAGAACTTTCTCCTGACTGTACTCCCTGTGGTATTGTAATTTCACTTTCCCCGTACAAAGTTTGAACAAGAATCTTTCCACCTAGTGCGGCCTGAGAAAATGTTACATTTTCTTTACTAAAAACATTATTTCCTTCTCTTTCAAATCTTTCATGTTTTAATAGATTGACTATGACATGCAAATCTCCAGAAAGTCCTCCATTAATTCCGCCTTCTCCCTTTTCACGTAATCTTAAACGTGATTCATGATCTGCACCTGCAGGTATCTTGATTTTCACAGAACATTCTTCAGCACGTTTTCCTGAACCTCTACACTCATTACAATGCTCTGTAATTTTTTTTCCAGAACCGCCGCATTCCGAACATTGAGAACTAAAAGTTACAAACCCTTGTCTATATGCAACCTGTCCGTTACCGCCACAAGTTTCACAACTAATAACTGACTCAGAACTTTTAGCTCCTGTACCACCGCAATAAACACATTCTACTTCTCTTTCAAACTCTATCTCATGTTCTGAACCTATAGCAGCTTCTTCGAATGAAAGATCTAATTGATAGGCTAGATCTCTTCCTTTAACTCTTCCGTCTCTGCTTGATCTTCTCCCAAATGCACCTCCAAAGATATCAGAAAAAACATCACCAAAAGATGAAAAAATATCATCTACATTCGAGAAACCAGAAGAAAATCCTCCAGAAAGTCCATCGTGACCATATTGATCATAAACACCTCTTTTTTGAGAGTCACTTAAAACTTGATAAGCTTCTGATGCTTCTTTGAAAAGTTCTTCAGCCTGTGTATCTCCTGGATTTCTATCAGGATGATATTGCATTGCAGTTGAACGATAAGCTTTTTTTACTTCTGAATCAGTAGCATTTCTATTTATATTTAAAACTTCGTAATAATCCCTTTTCGACACTTTATATTTTCTCCTGCTTCAATCTTAGATTTTAGTTCTTCACTTTTCTTTTTCCGATTCAACATATCTTCCGACCGCAACCCTACTAGGTCGAACAATCTCATCGTTTAAAAAATATCCTACTGAAAGTTCCTCTAAAACTTTTCCATCCAATTCTTTATCTGTCACATCATCTGAACGAATCGCTTCATGTTTAACTGGATCAAAAACTTCTCCGACTGATTTTATTGGCTTTACACCTTGTGAGGATAATTCTTGAAAAAATCTACTCTGAATCATTCGAAATCCTTCAATCAAGGATTCTATTCCTTCAACTTTTTTATCAAGTTCATTTAAAGGAACACCTTGAACTGCAAGATTAGCCCTAGACAAATCATCTGCTATACTCAATAAACCAGCAAACAATTGTTTTTTTACTTGCTGAATCCTTCTTTCTAAATCTTTTTCTTGTCGAGTTCTGAATTCTTTTGATTCTTTGTTCACTCTAGCAATATGTTCTTGAAGTTTCTCTTCTGCGATCTCGACTTTTTTCTCTAAAATTTCTACATAACTTGGAACCAAAGACGGAGACTCATCTATTACTTCACTTTCTTTATGCGTATCTTCTTCTGATTTAAAACGTCTACGATCATTCACACGGGCCTTTTCTTCCTCTTCCTGCTCTTCTTTCAATATCGCATCATCTTTATCCTCAGGAGAAATACTGCTCTCTTCCAATGGTGAAATTTCATCATCGTTAGAATCAACTTTCTCTTCCTGCATCAAACAACCTCCTAAAGTTATATAACTGTCAAATCTAAAATTTTATTTTGATTTATTTATCTCTTTTTAGTTTCATGAGTTTAGCACCTATAGACGGTATAAGAGCATTCATGTCGGGTGTCGCTTTCTCAATCTTTTGACGGAATTCTTCGAATGCATCACTACTTAAAACCTCTTCCATCTGTTCAAGCCTTTCTATAGCCAAATGTAGCTTTTGACGTAATTCTATTATTACTTCAACTCCAGCTAAATTAATTCCCATATCTCTAGTGAGTGTTAGAATAATTTCTAATTTTTCTAAATCTTTCTCTTCATAAAGACGAGTTCTCCCCTCGCTTCGCATTGGTTCAATTAATCCTTCACGCTCATACATTCTCAAAGTTTGCGGATGTATCTCGAACATTTCAGCAACAGTACTAATCGTATATTTTACTTGTTTCCTGCTCCTTCGTACCAAGATATTATCCTCGTCAAGTTCGTTAAATATTCATCCCTTCTCTAGGATCAATTGGATTTAATCTTTCAAATTCTCGAATTAAATCTTTACTTTTCTCGTCAATTCTTTCAGGCAGTTTTAAATTTACAATAACGAATAGATCGCCCTTGCCAGTTCCCTTCATTTGCGGTGCGCCCTTACCATTTAGTCGCAATCTTTGACCATTTTGAGTACCAGGAGGTATAGTTACTTTAGTAATTCCTTCGAAAGTCTCTACTTGTACACGAGCACCTAAAGAAAGCTCACCCAAAGTCAGTGGAAGATTAATATATAGATTATCCCCTTTTCTTTCAATATATGGATGAGTACTTACCTTAGTTAAAATATAAAGATCTCCATTTTTTCCGCCAGTCTGAGAAGGCTCTCCCTTTCCTGTTAATCGAATCCTAGAACCACTTGATACACCGGCAGGGATTTTCACCTTAATCCTTTCTGTTGCTCTCCTAAGGACCCCATTATCAATAATATTTTTAGGAACCGTCACCACAGTTTCTAGACCTCGCAAAGCATCATCAAAACCAATTTCCATAGAATAATTTACATCTACTCCCTTTGTATTAACTGGAGAACCCCAAGCTGATGAACGATTAGAGGTCCTTCCTCGTTGACCTCCAAAAAAACTACCAAAGATATCTCCAATTCCAATATCCTTTAAAATATCTTCCATATTCATTCCACCTTCCCATGGATTACCTCCTGAGAATGCAGAATGGCCCATCGTGTCATATTTACGTCTTTTTTCAACATCAGAAAGTACTGCATAAGCCTCGCTAATTTCCTTAAAACGATCTTCTGCAGATTTATTCCCAGGGTTTACATCCGGATGATATTTTCTAGCGAGTTTTTTAAAAGACTTTTTTAGTTGCTCAGTAGAAACATCTCTATTTACTCCCAAAACTTCATAATAATCCCGTTTTGACATACAAATTTCCTGACATAAAAGAAATTATGAAATGTTATTTATCTTTTTTAACTTCTTCAAATTCTGCATCTACAACATCACCGTCATCGCTACCTGTTTCTTCATTATTTTGTTTATTAGAGGATGGATCCCCAGAATCAGCACTTGCTTGCTTACTAGCATCTTCATACATCGCCTGTGATAGTTTGTGAGATGCAGTTTCCAAATTAGTTTTAGATGCATCAATTTCTTCTGCAGTAGCTTCTTGATTTTCAAGAACCTTACGAACTTCTGCAATAGCATCTTCAATAGATTTTTTATCTTCTTCAGAAACTTTATCGTTATTTTCACTTAACATCTTCTCTGTACTATACGCTAGAGATTCTGCATTATTCCTAGACTCTACTAACTCCCTACGTTTTTTATCTTCTCCCGCATTTTCTTCAGCATCTTTAACCATATTATTTATTTCATCTTCAGAAATTCCACTTGAACTCGTAATTGTAATTGCTTGTTCTTTACCTGTGCCTAAGTCTTTAGCTGAAACATTTACAATCCCATTTGCGTCAATATCAAATGTAACTTCTATTTGTGGTACTCCACGAGGGGCAGATGGAATATCAACAAGATGGAATTTCCCAAGACTACGATTATCAGCAGCCATTTCTCTTTCACCCTGTAAAACATGAACCTCTACAGATGTTTGATTATCTGCAGCTGTAGAAAAAGTTTCACTTTTTTTAACAGGAATTGTAGTATTACGGTCAATAAGTTTCGTACATACGTTACCTAAAGTCTCTATTCCAAGAGATAACGGAGTTACATCTAGCAACAAAACATCCTTAACGTCACCTGCAAGAACACCTCCCTGAACAGCTGCACCAACAGCCACAACTTCGTCAGGATTTACTCCTTTATGTGGTTCTTTAGTGAAAAATTTCTTTACCGTCTCCTGAACAAGTGGCATACGTGTAGAACCACCAACTAAAACTACCTCGTCTATATCGCCCGGTTGAAGATTTGCGTCATTCAAAGATTGGCGACAAGGTATAAGTGTTCTTTCCACTAATTCTCCTGCAAGTTGTTCTAACTTAGAACGAGAAATCTTAATATTTAAATGTTTAGGTCCTGAAGAATCGGCTGTAATAAATGGAAGGTTAATATCCGTTTCCATTGAACTAGAAAGTTCGATCTTCGCTTTTTCAGATTCTTCACGTAACCTTTGCAAAGCCATAGGATCAGAAGATAAATCGATTCCCTGATCTTTTTTGAATTCATCAACTAACCACTCTATTATTTGTTGATCAATATTATCTCCACCAAGATGGGTATCACCATTAGTCGCTTTAACTTCAACAACATTATCTCCAACCTCAAGGATAGAGACATCAAAAGTACCACCACCAAAGTCATAAACAGCGATAGTTTGATCTTGCTTTTTATCTAAACCATATGCCAAAGCAGCAGCAGTTGGTTCATTAATTATACGAAGAACATTTAACCCAGCAATTTTTCCTGCATCTGTTGTAGCTTGTCGCTGACCATCATTAAAATATGCTGGTACTGTCACTACCGCATCCGTTATTTCTTCTCCAAGATAATCACTAGCTGCCTGTTTTAATTTTTGAAGAACACTAGAAGAAATTTCAGGGGGAGCATAAACTTTACCATTAATCTTAAGACGCGCGTCTCCATTTTCCGCCTTAATAACTTCATATGGGACCATCTTAACTTCTTCAGGAACCTCTTCAAATCTTCTACCCATAAATCTTTTAACAGAGTAAATAGTATTAGTCGGATTAGTAACTGCTTGCCTTTTAGCAACAACTCCTACTAGTTTTTCCCCTTCGGGAGTAAATCCAACTATACTTGGTGTAGTACGATTCCCTTCTTGGTTTGGTATGACTGTAGGTTCACCCCCTTCCATAATAGAAACTACAGAATTTGTTGTACCTAAATCAATACCAATTACTTTTCCCATTTTTGCCTCCTAAAACAAAAAAATTAAAATCATTATTAAAAATAAACAAACAAAATTGGAATGAAAATCTATTATATGAGTCATTTCTTGTCAAGTTATATAAGCATTATTAACTCATATATATTTTATTTTTTCTTTAATGGAAGAGTTACTACTAAATCTTTCATTAATTTATTCGTATATTTGACAAAATATAATTATAAAGTTAGCCTAAGTACGGAATATAAAACATTTATATTAAATAGTTATTATTTAAACAAAAAGGGATGTGAATGGTAACTTTATTTAACGAATCTAAGGCGGTCACCAAAAGTTCTGGAATTAGCGCGACAGAAAACGCTTCGAAAAAGGTAATAGAACTCCTCAAAGCTGAAGGAAAAGAAGGTCACGGACTTAGATTATCTGTAACTGCTGGTGGGTGTTCTGGATATAATTACGGATTATTCTTTGATGAAAATTCAAATCCAGAAGATAAAGTATACGAATCTAATGGCATAAATATTTTTGTTGACGCGCAGAGCGACGCCCTTCTTTCTGGCACAGAAATTGACTATCATGACAGCATAGAGGGATCAGGGTTTAAAATTAACAATCCAAATGCAACAGGAACATGCGGTTGTGGTAAATCTTTTACAGCATAAATGACACACATCTAATTCATCTAAAAATTCAACTAAAATTAATAACAGGTTATATTTAATATGGCCTGTTATTTTTTTTCGATCTAAAAAAAAATAACACACAAAACAATGCTAGAATGACATAAAGATTTTTTCTTTTACATTTAACTTATATAAAACAAAAAGGACAATCTTCATGCAACGCTTTAGTAATAAAGTTTGTATAATAACCGGAGGGGCTAGTGGGATTGGCGCTAAAACAGCAGAGATGTTTGTAGAACAAGGAGGAAAAGTCTTAATTGGCGATATTGACAACGATACTGGTAAAAAACATACAGAAAGAATTATCAAAAAATATGGAAATAAAAGCGCTATTTTTTTTCATTTAGATGTTTCAAACCCTGACGATTGCGAAAAAGCTGTAGAAAAAGCTGTTAAGGAATTCGGCACTGTGAATTACCTACTAAATAGCGCGATCAAAATGGCTCCAGGTATGCTAAAGGAACTTTCTCTTCAAGATTGGAATACGATGATCACAATTGGATTAACTGGAACATTCCTCATGACACAAGCTGCCGGTCGATGGATGATTAACAATAATACAACTGGCTCTATAGTTACGATGTCTTCTATAGGCGGACAGCAACCTTATGGGATGTCAGGAGCATATTCAACTGTCAAAGCTGCTGTGATCATGCTCGCAGAGCACTTCGGAATAGAATGGGCAGGTCACAAAATTAGAGTCAATGCTATATGTCCCGGTCATACAGAAACACCCTTAACTTCTTACTTAAAAGACTCGGACATTAAAAAACAGAGAAGTGAAATCACACCGCTCCTGAGAGTCGCACAACCAATAGATATAGCGAACGGCATTTTGTTTTTATTCTCAGAAGAAGCAGATTACATAACTGCTACGACCTTAGAAATTGACGGTGGACTAAGCAAGACAGTAATGAATCACTTACCCGGCAGAAAATGGAAATAAAAATTTGAAAATACTAAAACAAAACAAAAAAATCAAGATTTTACTGATCTCTTGCTACGAACTTGGGAATCAACCTATACAAACAGCCAGCTTACATGCCTTCCTGAAGAGTTACTCTTACTCCCCAAAAGTTTTAGATTTATCTACACAAAAGATTAATTCTAAATATATTCAAAATTGTGACTTTATTGCTTTCAGTACACCGATGCATACTGCCCTAACCATCGCAGTAGAAGCGACAAAAATAATTCGCAAAGTCAACAAAAAATGTCATATTTGCTTTTACGGAGATTATGCAGACCTAAACTCTAATTACCTTTTAAAAAATATAGCTGATAGTTGCTTAAGTGGTGAAACTCAAAAATCAATACTCGAAATAATCAAATCAATTGAAACTTCTTCAAATGAAGTTACAGACAAGCAAAATAGATACAAAAAAAGAATTCGGCTTATAGAAAAGCCAGATTTCAGTATACCTGAAAGATCTCTACTTCCTCCTCTATCCAATTACAACAAATTAATTAATGGCCAGAACCATATTACAACCGCTGCAGTCGAAACTAGCAGGGGATGCAAGCATCAGTGCCTACATTGCCCTATCACACCTATTTTCAAAGGTCGATTTTTTGTCGTACCAAAAGAGATAGTTTTATCAGACATAAAAAACTTGCATTCAAAAGGGGCTAGGCATATCACTTTTACTGACCCTGATTTTCTAAACGGACCTAAACATTCGTTAAGAATTCTCAGAGAGATGAATAATTTATTTCCAGAAATGACTTTTGATTTTACAGCAAAAGTTGAGCATCTAATCAAGCATAAAGATATCTTCACTGAATTTCGACAATTAGGCTGCCTCTTTATTGTTACCGCTTTAGAATCTTTAAATACCAAGATCTTAAGAAAATTAATTAAAGGACATTCGAAAAAAGATTTCTTGGAAGTTTTGAAAAATGCGAGAGAAAATGAGATTTCTATTCGACCTTCATTAATTGCATTTACTCCTTGGACAACCCCAAAAGATTATATAGAACTACTAAATTTCATTGAAGAAAATGACCTAATTTATGAAATAGAACCAATTCAGATGTCGATAAGATTACTTATCCCTCCAGAGTCGAGTCTGCTTCAATTAAAAGATCTAAAAAAATACTTAGTTGATTTTGAACCAGAAAAATTTTCTCATACGTGGAAGCATCCAAATTCAAAAATGGAACTTTTAAATTTAAAGATTTCGGGGATAGTAGAAAAACATGAAAGCCTTAACAAAGATGCCTTAGAAACATTTACAGCTATTAAAAAGGAATTTTCTAAAATTTTCCCCGAAATAACAAACAAGGAAAATATTACTATCAGAGCAAAAAGAGTTACAGTAAAACCTCCAAAACTTACCGAATCATGGTTCTGTTGAGCGGAGCCAACTAAGAGTCAGTTGACTTTTAATTAAAGATTTAAAACAGCCACTGCCCTAATTGGAGAACCAGACCCTCCACGAATTTTCAGAGGCAGACCAATATATAAAAATTCCTTACCCGCTACTTCTTCAATATTACAAAGATTTTCTGTATTATGACATTGCAATTCTCTACATAATACATGACAAGGAAAAGTCATGTCTCCTGTATTTACTCCTGCATCAATACTAGGGGCATCCTGCCCAATATTCACGATTCCACACTCTCTATACAGAAAATTCCCAGCTTCGTATGAAAGACCGGGATAATCAGTATTATAACTGTCCTCAGGATAAGTTTGTTTAAAATGACCCCCAGTAAAAAGAAAGGTACCTGCATTAGGAGGAGTCAAGTCTTGACTACTAAGTTCGTCTTGCAAAAGTTTTAAAGAAATTTCCTCTTTAGCTTCTACCTTGCCTGTAAAATCTATCGCAATTCCTCTTGTAATAAATTTTCCAAGACTAGACTTATCTATTGTAGGGGCTGTATCTCTTTCATCGATATGACTTACTGCATCAACATGAGTCGGACCATGATCACACATATGAAGCATCATGGCAGCATATGTAATATCTTTAGGTTTTATCGGTGCATTTCTCGCATCTTCATGTGTCGCTATAAACTCAATTTCCGTTGGCGGATGACCAGGAAATCTCGGAGCACCCGTAAAAATATCCTGACTGAGATTTACAATATCATACATAAAACTATCCCCTTAAAAAGATCAAAAATAACTTTTCCTAATCAATAAACTTAGCCAACTCCACCAACTGTTACGCCATTTGGCTCTGGAGCCTCGAGTGCAGGCAAAACATGAGTCATAAACGCATCCAACTCAGAAATCACTTCTTTAGAAGGAATTTGAGCGTAATGCCAAATTAAAGTGATATATTCAGCAGGAACTTTATCATAAGAATGAAGAAATTGCTCTTTCAATTGGTCTACAGTACCACCTAGAAAAATACCACTTTCTTTCATATTTTCTACCCAGTCTATATTCGAAGTATCTGATGGAAACTGCGGGAAGAAAGGAACATAGAAATTTTCATAAATATCTTGGTCATACTCTTTAAGCTTACGATCATAGTCTGCTTCATTTTCTGCCACATGAATCCATCTACAGACACACTGTCTTTCTCCATGTGCAAAATTATGACCATGTTTTTGAGCTTCTTCCAAATAAATATATGACATCTCTTCCATTTTTTCCAATTTAGTAAAATATACAGGCCTAAATCCATGTTTTGCAGCAAACTTAATAGAATCGTTACTTGCACTCACTGCCTGAAAAACTGGTGGATGTGGAGATTGATAAGGTTTAGGAACGACACTAACCTTATGAACTCTTCCATCTTCACCTACTTCTCCATGTGTTCCTGCATCACGCGCACTTTTCCAAGCAGGATAGTCTATGCCTTCTTTATATGGATAAGGAATTTTATAATAATCACCGTCGATTTGAGAAGACTCTTCAGTCCAGAACTTCAGAAGCATCTCAGCACGTTCTTCAAAAATCTCACGATTCTTCACATCATCATCCCCACCAAGATCTGAACTAACAGTAGCAACTGAATCTGTAAATTGTCCCAAAACGTTAGCCCATCTAGATTGGTAGCCCCGGGCCATTCCAACAAACATTTTACCTTTAGTTATATGATCTAAAATAGCAGTTTCTTCTGCGACCCTTACCGGATCCTGCGTTGCCATAACATAACCTAATGCACCAACTCTTGCATTTTTTACGTGACTAGCCCACCAAGCATTTAAAACTCCAGGGTTAGGTCCTACTTCATAACCTTCAGAGTGAAAATGATGTTCTATTGTGCTCACTCCCCAAACACCCATTTCATCTGCAGCCTTAACTATATCTAACCATTCATGTAAGACATGATGATAAAGATCTTTGTCGCAAGCAAGAGGCCTTTTTTCTTCACGCTCAGCGCGATCTTTAGTAGGAAGCATCGGATATAACTGAACTATAACTTTTGGTTTTGCCATTTTTTACCCCTTAATTTAAAAATGAATACTTCCATTTATAATATTATACAGCAGTCCTAGTTACTTTTAATTTTGAATTTAAAATTCCAATATCTAATTTTGACAAAAACCTTGATATAACACATTTCTCTTCATCTGTTACATCAGACATTAGACTCGCAATAGTAGAAAAATAATCAGGGAAGATTTTCTCTAAAAGATCTTCTCCATTGCTAGTAATTCTTACATTTGTTCTTCTTTTATCTTTGTCTATATGATATCTCTTAACAAATCCATCACGTTCTAGACCATCTACAAGACCCGTCATAGTTGCTCTAGTTACTCCTGCACTATCAGCTAAGACCGAGGGAGTATATCCTTCAATCCTTCTTCTAAGAATTAAAAGGACTACGAATCTACCCTGGGATATTCCATGAGAAATTAGAAAATCATTGAAAATTGTTAAAAGGTCACTACCTGATCTTAAAAATTGATAAAATATAAGCATAGAGGATGGCTCTAAACTTGAATATACTTCAAGTGGTTTGAAATCTTCTCTAGTTGGTAGGTCTTTCATGCAAAACATTAAAATCCTCATATATAGTTAGCTACCTAACTATATAACTTTATAGTTAAAATAACAATAAAAAAATTGCAAAACCTTATATTTTTAAATTATAATTGTGATGTTTTTAGTTTTTAAATTATAAGAGGAGATATATAAAGATGCGTTCGGGCAATGCGGCACAACTAAATCGGCAGGAATCTATATCACTACAAGCGGCACTCTTTATGCAACGCGTTTATGGTTGGATGACACTTGGTCTGATCATCACTGGCATTAGTTCTTTCTATATAGCATCAAGTCAAAGTGCAATTAATTTTATCTTTGGTAGTTCTATGTCTATATTAATAATTTTCGGCGTACAACTAGGTATAGTTTTCGCTATTAGACCCGCAATGAGAAGCGGGGGATGGCAAATGGGACTTCTGCTTTTTATTGTATTTAGTGCATCATTAGGAGTAACTGTTTCCAGTCTTTTATTACGTTATACATCTACATCAGTTGCACAATCTTTTTTTGTTACATCCGGTGCTTTTGGAGCAATGACTATTTTTGCTTTTGTTACTAAAAAAGATTTGTCTGGATGGCAAAACTTTCTCTACGTTGGCCTGTTCGGAATTATTATAGCAATGGTTGTCAATATTTTCTTGGCAAGCAGTGCACTTCACTTTGCAATTAGTGTAATTGGAGTTCTTGTTTTCGCAGGTCTCACTGCATACGACACTCAAAAGATGAAGCAGTATGCCTATTCTCAAGACACTAACAACGAAATCGGAAGAAGAGCCTCTGTTATGGCTGCACTAGAACTTTATCTTGATTTCATAAATATGTTTATTTTTCTTACTCATTTACTAGGAAGTTCAAGAGATTAGATAAGAAATTTACTCCCTGTAAGTTTTTGCTTACAGGGAGTAAATACTAAACTTGAAATTTATCTTCTATTTCATCCCGCAAAGACTTTTCACTAATTACTGCAATCGTCATTCTTTCTTTTGTAAATATTTCCTTTGCAACACTAATGATATCTTCTTTACTTACTGATTCCAGATCTTCTATTTCTTCTTTAATAGGATAAAGCATATTGCGTAACATTAAACTTGAACCATTCCTTCCCGCAAAATAACTTGAACTTTCATGTATTTGCAGATTACCTCTTATGTAACTTTTCGCTTCTGACAATTCTTCATCTGAAACTACTTCATTTTTGAATTTGGATGATTCCTCTAAAATCACTTTAGTTGCCTCAGAGACTTTTTCTAAAGCAACACCAGCTTTCATTTCAACAAATCCTGCATCCGTAAAACAATTGGCACTAGCGCCAACACTGTATGCCAAACCTCTTTTCTCTCTTACCTCTGTAAAAAGACGACTACTCATTTTTCCGCCTAATATATTACACATTAATCTGAGTGGCTGAAGATTTTCATGATCTAATCCATAACCACGGAACCCGATAGAAAGATTCACCTGATCCGTCTGTCTTACTTGTTCTACAAAAGAGGATTTACTCTTATTTGGTAACAAGACATTCTCAGGCCTTTCGGAATTTCCAGAACGCGTCCCAAAAAATTTTTCAGAAAGTTCAATAACCTGTTCATGCTGAACACCACCTGCTACGGAGATTACTGTATTGCCAGGCTGATACCACCTATCAATTAGTTCACGCATATTTTCTGGCTCAATACTATTAATTGTTTGCTTACTTCCAATTACACCTACCTGAAGGTTAAACATAGTTGTCTCAAGTAAATCGGAAACCCATATCCTTGGCATATCTTCATACATTTTCAACTCTTCCAAAATAACATGTCTTTCTCTATTCCATTCGTCTTCATCTAAAAGACAATTATTTACGGCATCTGCATAAACATTTAAAACTTTTTCAAAAACTTGCACAGGTGACGTAAAATGATAACAAGTTCTCTCTGCTGCAGTATTCGCATTAATTGAAGCACCATTTCCTTCCATTTCTCTTGCAATATCTAAAGTTGAACGAGTTGGGGTACCTTTAAAAACCATATGTTCTAGTGCATGAGATACTCCCACCACTTCATCTCTTTCATGACGCCCACCACAACCGAAATAAATATGAAAAGCTACAGCGGCAGATTCCTTTCTTTCTGTCGTTACTACCTTAATTCCGTTTGATAATATACTTTGCTTTACTTCCATTTGACCTCCCAATCAAAAAACCCTAAAGACATAATAATTTTTTTATTTTTCGAGTATGATTTGTGCTTTTTTAACATCTAACGCAATTTGTTCTACTAGTTTTTCAACACTAGAAAATTTCATTTCGTTCCTAATCCTTTCTACAAATTCCAATCGAATCTCTTCCCCGTAAATATCTCCAGCTACCCAATTAATTATATGAGCCTCAATAGTAACGTTTTGACCATCAAATGTTGGTCTGTTTCCAATATTTAAAACTGTCGGCAAAAAATCTGTAGAAAAAGATTTTACTTTTGCCCAGCAAGCGTAAACACCATTTGACGGGATCAGAGTTGAAGGAGATGAAATATTTGCTGTAGGAAAACCAATTTCCGATCCTCTCCCATCACCTTTTTCGATGAGACCCTCTAGACTATGCCTTGTTCCAAGCAATAAACTCGCATCCGCAACAGAACCAGAAGCAAGCATCTTACGAATCTCTGTAATACTTACAACTTTCTCTTCAAAAGAAA
>CAYWAX010000030.1:0-15726 GCA_964456425.1 uncultured Nitrospinaceae bacterium
CCTCTGCTAATTTTTCTATGGGAACTGTTATCCCTCTAGCAAAATGCAAACCAAACCATATCGCTGAAAATAAAATCAATAGCGACACTAAAAGGAAAGTAATAATATAACTTGCTCTTATAGGATTTTTTGATAATTCCAATTCTAAAAATTGTTTATAGGCCTTCATAATTCCTTCAACTTTACTGACCAATTTTTTTGAAATAAATTTTGAGATTACTAAGTAACCTATAATACCACTAGTTCCTCTCACGGGTACTACAGCATAGGCAACGTCTCCATCTTCAGAACTCTCCAAAGTAGACATAGGCTTTCCTTCTAGGACTTTATCGATAAAATCAAAATCCGGTGGAGACATTTTCAAAACCTTACTTCTTCCCTCATCAACATTTAATGTCTCTTTTCTTTCTACGGATACAACAAGTTTTCTTGATTTGTCGAATAAACTGGCGCTAGATGCTCCAATTAATTCTATTTTAGTAATTAAGTATTGTTTAAAAAAAGAGAAAGATTCCGGAGTACTCCAAGATTGACTTTCTATTTCCTCTCCAATTTCTCTACCTCTCAAGAGGAGTAATTCTTCAGATTCTCGATAATATTCATTAGCAACATCAAAAGAACCTTTTAGTGCATTTTCAACCTTAGGATTAAAAAATGTATTGAAACTTTTATCTATAAGACCACTAGCAACTACGAAAAGTCCTAAAGTTGGCAACAATGCAATCATCACAAATGCAAGAATCAACCTTAGTTGCAAACGACCTTTCCCAGAAGGAGATCTTGTAGAAGAATAGAGCTGCACAACATTTCTTACCACTAAAACAATTAGAACCATAAGAAGTATGATATTTAAATTAACCAGGGAGAAGACAACGACATTATTTAAAAGAGGTGTTCCAGGGTCTAGTTCTTTGAAATAAATCCAACCAGTCAACAAAATAACGCTTATTCCAATTATCCCTAAAACCACTCTAAGAAGATTTTTTCTCTTCCTAGCGAGTATTTCTTCTTCAGTATCATATGTGAAATTAGAAGAGTACATTTACATACCTTCACTAGCGAAATAGGTAGAATAATACCAATCGGTTTCTTTTCTTGTGAATGATAAAAAATAATTAAATGGGAATGCGAAATTCAAAGAATTAAACCTTATTCGTATCTTTACATAATACAAATGTAATGGATCAAGTTTATCCGAATCAATTAGTTCTATTCCGTTAATTTGGGACATCCAATCAGATATTTCTGAACTTTCCTTGGTAAATTTCAAAAAATAATCCTCTACACCATTCCTGCTTTTGCATGCAAAGATTTTTTTTATTGGGTCGTATTTCACTTCATGTATAATTTCCTTTTCTAATACTAAGGTATCAAAAAAATAAGGAACCTTTTTGTACAACTCAAGTTCATAAACAAAGCGTGATTCAACACCTTTTTTTACTATTTCCCAAAACTGCTCTGTGACTGTATTTTCAGTAGAAACAAAAAATAACATTTTCTCATGTTTCTTAATCACTAAAATATCTCTTATATTTGGATCCGTGTTAATTATTTTTTCTTTAATCTGTACCTTTTTATTTGCTTCAGTAATAGTGACAAAAAACAATATTGTCGAAACTATCAAGAAAGCATGAAATACCAGAACTTTTTTACTCCAACACATCTTTTGATACCTTTCTTTAGAATTCCTATTTTTCAATGATACTTTTCAATTTATAAATAACGTCCAGAGCATCTCTTGGTGACATAATATCAGGATCTATTGCAGAAATTTCATTTATTAAAGCTTGAAAGTTAGAACCGTTAGACAAAACTGTTTCTTTATCACTCCTATTTCTGCCAAAATCTATATTTTCAATGGATTTTTCTTTTCCTATTGTAGTTAATTCAAAAATTTCCATTAATTCATTAGCTCTATTTAAAACTTCATCTGGCAATCCTGCTAATTTCCCTACATGTATTCCATAACTTTTATTACAAATTCCATCAACAACTTTCCTAAGAAAAACAACTTCTTCATCCCGCTCTCTAACATCAACAGTTAAATTTACAACTTTGCTTAAATTCTCCTCCAAAACAGACAATTCATGATAGTGTGTTGCGAATAATGTTCTAGATTGTCTGTCTTTATTATTATGCAAATATTCAACTATGGCCCAGGCAATACTAACTCCATCATAAGTACTTGTTCCACGACCTACTTCATCAAAAACTATAAAACTATCTGCTGTAGCTTCCTTTAAAATTTCAGCTGTTTCTAGCATTTCAACCATAAATGTACTTTTACCTTCTGATAATTTGTCGTGTGCTCCCACTCTTGTAAAAATACGATCCACAATCCCGATTTTTGCAGACTCCGCAGGAACAAAGCTTCCTATTTGAGCCATCAATATTATTAGGGCTGTCTGCCTTAGGTAAGTAGATTTTCCAGACATATTAGGACCTGTCACAATCATAATCTTTCTTTCAGGACTCATAATAAGATCGTTCGGCACAAAAGCTGTTGTATAATCTGTGTCTAGTATTGGATGACGTCCCTGTATAATTTCTATATCTGAATTATTATTTACATCAGCTCTGACATAATCATTGAGATCAGCAACACTTGCTAAAGAAATTATTGAATCTATTTCTGCAATCTTTCTAGAACTGTCAAGAATTCTTTTTGAATTTTTGGCTACCTTTTTTCTTAATTCGCCAAACATCAAAAATTCTAACTCTTTTGATTTTTCACTAGAAAATTCTAGTTTTTCTTCTATTTCTTTCAATTCATTAGTTATGAATCTTTCTGAAGAAACTAATGTTTGCTTCCTAGTAAAATCTTCAGGAACCTTATTAGAAAATCTTCTTGGCAATTCAATATAATAGCCAAATACTCTGTTATATCCAATTTTCAAAGGTAGTCCTGTTTCTTCCTTCAATTGAATTTCGTATCTTTGCAACCAAGAATTTCCATCCTTTGTAATATTTCTCAATTCGTCTAATTCTTTATTCACACCATCTTTAAAAATATCACCATCCTTTATAGAAACAGGAGGATCTTCCTTTAAAGAAGAGGAAATCAATTTTTGAATATCTGAAAGTAAATCCCATTTAGATAAAATTCGATTGATTTCTTTCGATTTGAATAATTCCAAAGAAGCATTTACTTTAGGTAGAAAAAAAATTGAATTTGCAAGAGAATTTAAATCTCTTGCATTGGAATTCTGAAGTCCAATTTTACTCTGTATACGCTCTAAATCTTTTATATTGGATAGATATTCCATTATCTTTTTTCTGTCTATTCTCTTGTCTTTAATCTCTGCCACAGCATCAGTTCTTTGCTTTATTTTCTTTAAATCAATTAACGGTGAGAGTATCCAATCTTTAAGCAATCTTCCTCCCATTGACGTAGAAGTGTTATCTAATATTTTGAATAACGTAGTAATATTTTTATTTTTGTCTTGTGGATAAACCAACTCCAAGTTTGACTGGGTTACAGCATCAAGAAACATAGTTAGATTTGAATCTGGAAGAACAAGAGGTTTTACATGAGGAAGATCGCCAAGTTGATTTTTCTTGAGATATTTTATTAGATTTGCAGAAGCTATAAATAAAGGACTGCTTGAATCTAATTTTTGAAATATTTTTTGTTTTCCATTATTTTTTTGAACATATTCCAAAGGATTTTCTGAGCTCAAATCAAGTTCTAAAACATCTTCAATACTTGTATTGAAATATTCTAAAGCATTCATCATTACAGGAGAAAACATTTTTTTGTTTTCTAATAAAATTTCCTTCGGCCTTAATCTTTCTAATTCAGAGACAAGTCTTCTTTCAAATATATCGTCTGAAATCTCAACTGCATTAAAATCACCTGTAGTTACGTCAATCCATGAAATTGCCCATTGAAGTAATTTACCGTTCTTGAATGGAGTTGCTGCAATGGAAAGAAGAAATTGAGAGGACTTACTCTCAGTTAGATGATCCCCTATTATAGATGTACCAGGAGTAAGAACCCTGACAACCTCCCTTTTCACAATCCCTTTGCTTTCGGAAGCATTTTCTACTTGGTCACATATTGCAACTTTATAGCCCTCATCTAATAGCCGAACACAGTATGAATCACTTGAATGACAAGGAATGCCGCACATTGGTATAGGTCCATTAGAATCTTTATTTCTGGAAGTTAGCGTAATACCTAAAATCTCTGATGCATTTTTGGCATCTTCGTAAAACATTTCATAGAAATCACCCATCTGAAAAAACAGGAATTCATTACAGTATTGTTTCTTTAAATTCACATACTGCGTCATTGCTGGAGATAAATTATTTTCTTTATTTTTTTTTGATTCTCTTTTTTTCATTGAGAAATCGCTTAGGTTGATTACATGTGGGCAGAAAGGAAAAACTATATATTCTTTAATTCTGGTCTCTTCTTACCTCACCACCTAAAGAAGAGACTCTTTTTTCAAGAAATCTTATATGACGCTTACTCCTAAATCTTTCTGGAAGACCAGCAAACCAACAAATAAAAAATCCAAAAGAAAAAGTAACAATCAAAATGTAAAATAAAGGAAATTCATTCTTTCCGAAATAATATTCAACTAAAACGGTGTGTAAATTCTTAACACCAAACATAGCTATAGCTATTGCAAGTAAGAACCCTAAAACCAATCTAAAACCACCCATTTTAATCTCCCTAACCACTAAAATAAACAGATAGAGTAGAATATGTAGTTTCTAGTGATTCTGGTAAGACTCTTGTCTCTGATATTACAGACATTAAATTATGGTCACCATTCCACCTTGGAACAACATGCATATGCAGATGTTGAGCAATTCCTGCACCTGCTGTTTCTCCTAGATTAAATCCTACATTGAACCCATCTGCCTTAAAACTCTTTTTAAGCACTGAAACAGAAAGTTGAACAAAAGAGAATATCTCATTATATTCTTTAGATTCTAGTTCCTCTAAATTCCTAATATGCCTAAACGGAACAACCATAAGATGTCCATTCGAATAGGGAAATTTATTAAGAACAATATAGCAATATTCGCCTCTTTTTAAAATTAAATTTTCTACAGAATCTTTCTCTTTAACAATACTACAAAAAATACAATCTATAGATTTAGAGGTTTTTTTAAGCGAATTATCTTTTCCCTCTTCTATATATTTCATTCTCCATGGAGCCCACAACCTAAACAAATCGAATTCCTCAGGTAATGATTAATTTGGCCTATTACTGAACAACTTTCTCTCAATACGCTTCATTCGTAAACTTTCTTTCTTATTTTGATGATCATAGTCATGGAGATGCAAAATACCATGCAAAAAAAGTTCATCTATAAGGTCATCAATATCTTTGCTCTCTTCAATCGACAATCTCAGCACTTCATCTGTAGATACAACTATATCACCTAAAAAAGTATTTTCCGCAAAATTATTACTTATTTTATTTGGTTTAATTCTATAAATATCAGGAAATGCAAGAACATCTGTAGTTTCGTGTATTTCTCTATACTGTGAATTTAAAATTTGCATTTTGTTATCTCGAATAAAAACCAAAGACATCTGATTCTCTGAAGTACTTAGAAAGTCTAACCAATAATCAGCGTTTCTATGAAGTCTTATCCGATTTATTTTCAACAATCTTTGCCTGTTTGCTATTGTTATTCCCATTAGTTCTTAATCCTTTATTCGGATCCATTTGTTCTGGATAATTCAAACGATGATGGTAAAAACCTGCAAGTACCCTTAAAAAAGAATCTTGTATCACTCCTAAATCAGAAAGTGTAAGATCACATTCTTCAAGCTGGGAATCTTTAATAACCGTCTGTACTATTCTTGATACTAAACTAGACAATTGTCCTGGTGAAGGTTCTGCAAGAGTCTTTGCGCTAGCCTCTACCATATCAGCAAGCATTAGAATACCTGCCTCCTTCGTCCGTGGCCTAGGACCTGGATAACAGAAACTTTCTACTCTAACTTCTCCATTATCCTTCAATTTTAATGCCTTGTCATAGAAGAATCTAATAAGAGATGTTCCATGATGCTGGGAAATTAAGTCTACTATCTCATTTGGCAATTTATGTTTCTTAGCTAATTCGACTCCTTCTTTCACGTGGCTAATTAATATTAAAGCACTCATATTTGGCGTTAATTTATCATGTCTATTTTCTGATATTTGATTTTCAATAAAGTATTCTGATTTTAAAGTTTTTCCAATATCGTGAAAAAAAGCACCCGCACGAATTAGCAGTGGATTTGCTCCTACTTTGCCAGCTGCTTCCTCAGCAAGATTTCCGACCATAATGCTATGGTGATAGGTTCCAGGAGCTCTTAAAATCATATTTTTAAGCAGAGGATGATTATGATCAGACAGTTCTAATAATTTCATATCAGTAGTTAATTTGAATAAAGATTCAAGTATTGGAATCAAAGCTGAAACTATAATTATATTGCCTAATCCTCCGAAAAAGCTAAAAATAACAATGTCCCAATTATTCAAAAGAACATAGAGTCCTTTTTGTAAATAAATTCCTGAATTTATCGCAACATTTAATATTCCTACTACAACAGAAACAAATAAGATTACTGTTCTACTTGTATAATTTTTCCAATTTGATGCAGTCATTATGCCAGATGCAAGGACCATTAGTGGATATGTAATATTTCCTGGTAGAATTAACATTACTATCACAGAATTTATGATAGTTATAAAAATTGCTTCCCTGCGTCCTTGTAGGAATAATGAAACTAGAGAGATTGAAGCGAAAGGAATTAGATTATAAAAAGCTGTTATGTTGAATTGTTCAAAATTAGATTGCACACCAAGAGCCACTACTATGCCAAATTTCAAAATCAAGAGATTCAACAAAATCAAGAAAACAAACAATACAACCTGCTTTATTTCTTTATAATCAAGAAGATTAAATCTTCTAACGGCAAACCAGCATAGTATAAAAAACAGAAGGATAATTATCATGGTACCCAGGAAATAATCTGTAGAATTTCCTGCACTATATATATCACGTAATTTCTTCAAAATTTTTAATTGATTTTTATTTAATCGTTCACCATCACGGACAATCATTTCTCCTTCTTTAATTGTCTTTTTCACTTTACGTGTTGAAGCAAGTGCTCTTTTTTGCTCCTGAAGTGTGGCAAGACTGTTAAATGAAAGAGTTGGTCGAGCCATTTTTATAATTTGTTTAGAAAGAAGATTTTGAAAGTCTCGAGAATATTCAAACTTAACTTTCTTGATATTCTGCAAAACAATTTTCTCTAATTCTCTCAGTTCTACTGGTTTCACAGACGAAGAAATCTTTACCTTTTCTCCTGTAGCAATATCTTTCACAAAAATTCCTTTGACTAAATGTGAAATATATAATTGTCTGTCACTTACAATTTCTCTTGGCAAAGCTTGTTTCGCAATCACTGTCATACTATCTGCAATTGAAAATGAATAAATATTATCCCTAAAGAAAAAGAGTAACTTAGGAGGAAAATTCCCTCCTAATTTTTTTTCAAAATTTTTTTCAATTTTAATATATTCTGGTTTATGAACGATTTCATTAAGAAAAATATCATCAACTATCTTATTTTTTAACTTCAATTTCCTTTTCTTTAACAGCTCGTTTTGAAATAATAATATTTGTTGATGATGTGCATCGAATGCAATTTTGATTCTTGAAGATATATCTGTAATCAATGAAAGATCTATATTGTAACGAGGAAGAATTTTCTCTTTATTTCTTTGCATTCTGTTTTTTGTAGCAATTTCATCCACAACTTCAAGGTCATAAGGAGCTTTAATATTGCCTCGGACAACTTCACCTACTTTGTAGGTTGACGAAGAAGGCGCCCACTTAAAAACCAGAAGAAAAGATACTATAGAAGCAACCAAGATAGTTAAGAAACATGCAAATACCTTAGAAGACATAAATTTTTTAAATTTATTTGTTAGCGCAGCAAATCTATTTCTAATCATAAATTTGATAGCTTTTCTGCTGGATTTTTTTTTAGAAGATTTCATTTGGGAACTCATAGCCCAATAAACCTTTTATTTTTTATATTTTTCATAAGCCGTTACTATTTTTTGTACTATTTTAGTCCTAACCACATCTTCGCTAGAAAATTTAACAAACCCTATATCAGATATACTATTCAAAACATCCGACGCATCTATCAAACCACTTTTTTTATGAGTAGGAAGATCTGTTTGAGTTATATCCCCGGTTACAACAGCTGTAGTTCCATTTCCAATTCTTGTCAAAAACATCTTCATTTGTTCCGCAGTAGTATTTTGGGCTTCATCTAAAATCACAAAAGCATTATTTAAAGTTCTTCCCCTCATATATGCTAGAGGAGCTATTTCTATTTCACCTTTTTCCATTAAACGACCAACCCTATCTATGTCAAGAATATCATTTAAAGCATCAAACAAAGGTCTTAAAAATGGACTCAATTTTTCATGCAAGTCGCCTGGCAAAAAACCGAGATTTTCACCTGCCTCCACAACGGGTCTTGTCAAAATAATTCTACTGCACGATTTTTGTAAAAATCTATTGATTGCATAAGCCATTGCCAAAAAAGTTTTTCCAGTTCCAGCAGGCCCAATACCAAAAACAATATCTCTCTTCTCCATTTCTCTTATGTACTCTCTTTGCATTTTATTTCGTGGATGAATGACCCTATTGTTTGCCGGAATTATTATCCTATCTGACAATAGTTCTTTGACTGATGTATCTGTGTCGTTTTTATATATTTTTGCAAAATTTTCGATTGTATGTGAATCTAAACTATTTCCTTCATCAATAATTTCAATCATTTCATCTATAAAAGAAATCGATCTTTCTGCATCCAGAATAGACCCCTCACAATTAAACGCATTTGAAGAAATTGTTATAGATACATTGAAAGTTTCCTCAATAGCTTTCAATGATGAATCGTTCGTGCCAACGAATTCCATCAATTTATTAGAATTCAGAAAAAAGTTTTTAGATTTTACGCTAGTCAAAATAGTATTAACCTTTTGAAAAAAATAAAAATCCTACGCCTACCGAACAATCGAGTCAATAGGTAAATTTACTACTTTCGTTTTTGTTTCGCTATCCTCTTGGATGGTTACTATCTAAGTAATTTTTTATATCTTCATTATCTAGATGAGTGTATATTTCTGTTGTAGATATATCAGAATGTCCAAGTAAAACCTGCACTGTTCTAAGATCGGAACCAAATTTCAGCAAATGTGTGGCAAAACTATGACGTAATGTGTGGGGACTAACTTTTTTAGATATACCAGCATTCAGTGACCAAAATTTAACTCTGTTCCAAAGACCTTGCCTAGTCATACCAGTTCCTCTCCTAGTTACAAACAAAAAATCAGTATTCTTGTTTGTTTTACTAAGTAATACAGGCCTTGTACTTTCAAGATATTTTTCTAAACTTTCTTTAGCAAAATCACCAATTGGAACTAATCTACTTTTACCGCCTTTACCTTCGAGAATACAGAAGTTGTCTTTAATATTTAATTGTTGTATTTTCATTGAAACAAGTTCCGACGCTCTCAAACCTGTACTGTACAAAAATTCAAAAATACAACTATCTCTATCATCTTCATATTTCATTTCACCTCTTTTAAGCTTATGATTCTTAGGTGCTCTAATTAGGGACAAAACTTCAGAATCACTTAAAACCCTTGGAACCTTAGACCATCCCTTAGATGAAACAATATCTGAAGCGAAATTTATTTGAATAATATCTTCTTTCAAAAGGTACTTCGCAAAAGATTTCAAGCTAGAAACTTTCCTTCGAATTGTAGCATCAGTATTTCCGTTAATTCGTAATGACTTTAACCATTTTAAAATATCTTCATCAGATATTTCTTTCCAATTTTTTATTTTACCCCTAAGGAAAAATACGAATGAAGAGATATCAGACAAATAGCTATCGATAGTATTGTCAGAGAGCTTTTTTTCTAAAAACAAATAATCCCTAAAATCGTCTACTTGAGAAAGATTCATCAAACAACCTCTATAATGGCAAACTACAATCTTATTTCGAGTTGGATTTTCTAAAGAATACTACAACGAAATACAATATTGCTGAAAAAATAATCTCACAAAAGAGAAATAATGACTTTTCAATAAATGTTCCCATTTTTTCCCAAAATAAATAATTCATTGGAAAAAGAAGCAATATCATAATTAACGTAGGGAATAAAAACTTCCTTGCAAGTAAAATAAAATCAGGGAAAACAATTCCGCTTCTTAAAGCAAATTTCTTTCTTGTAAGCAAAAGAAAGTTTACAAAACTAGAAATAGATGTAGCAAATGCAATCCCAGTATATCCAAATGGATATACTAACAAGAGACTAAATATCACATTTGCAAGCAAAGTATAGTATGCACATTTCATAGGATATTTTGCTTCTAAAACTGCGTGATATGCAGATATAATTAATCTATTTATTCCAAAAAAAACTATTCCGATTGAATAAGCTTGCAGAGTTCGCGCACTAGACAAAACATCTGCACTACTAAACTCTCCTCTTTTAAAAAGTAATTCTATAATAGGACAAGCTAATATAATTAAACCAATGGAAGCCGGAATAGCTACACTCATCAGTATCTCACCTGATTTTTCAAGAGTATCTTTAGATTTTAGGTTTTGATTTTCTGCTTTCTTTTCTGACAAAATAGGAAATGCAACAGTTGTAACTGCAATCGATATTAGTGCATGTGGAAATTGCACCAATCTATTCGCATAATACAAATAAGAAATAGACCCAACAGACAGAAAGGATGCTAAAATTCTATCTAACAAAACATTTATTTGAAGAACACCTATACTTAATGCAGTAGGTCCAACCAATAACAAGAAGCTTCGAAATTCTGGAATTGAAAATGGATTAGTGAAAATTGGAAAGATTTTATTTTTTAATAAAACAGGTAATTGCATTATAAATTGAAAAAAACCACCTGCAAGAACTGCCCATGCCAATGAAAACAAAATTCTCTCATATGATGAATCTAGAAAAATTATCAATACAATAATCATTATTAGATTTTGAACTGCTGGAGCGATTGCTGGAAGAAAAAAAAACTTATTAGCGTTTAATATCGAATTTGCAACACCCCAAAGAGAAATGAAGAAAAGAAAAGGAAACATAATTTTCAACAAACTACTTGTCAAAGCAAACTTTTTACTAAAACTCATAAAACCTGGGAATAAAATCTTTACTATCAGATCCGAGAAAAAAATTCCTAACGTACATAGAAACAAAAATACAACAATAATGAATAGAGTCGCGGCACCACTAAATCTATTTCTATTTGTTTCAGATTCAATATTATTTATGTCTTTATATAACGGTATAAACGAAGAGTTTAACGCTCCATCTGTAAAAATTCTCCTGAAAATACTTGGCACTGAGAAAGCAGCAAAGAATATATCTGCAAACAACCCTGCCCCTAAAGATCTAGCTATCAGAACATCTCTGCCAAAACCAAGAACACGACTAATTAGTGTAGCAAAACTAACTTTTCCAGTGAAAGATAAAATCTGTTTGAAATTCATAAATTGTCTTTATTTAATTAAGATTGTATTAATTACAGACGAAGAATATAAATATTTTAACGATCTAAACTTGACAAGTTTCTCCATAATGTTACTTTTCATCCTTTCAAGTTATTAAAACTACTAATAGGAATTTAAATTGGAACATAGTCCATCTGCAAAAAAAAGGCATAAACAGAGTCTTCTTCGGAATTCTCGGAATAAAGCCTCCAGAACACAGCTTAGAAATAAAATTAAAACTGTTAGAGAATTAGCAGAAAAGAACGAGGACCATTCAAGTGCATTAATTGATGCGCAACGATCTCTTAGTAAAGCTGCTGCCAAAAATTTAATCCACAAGAAAACTGCCTCCAGATTGATTTCTAGATTAAATAAATCTGTACAGAAATAGTATAAGGTTAATTGTTTCTCTCTTGGTGACTTTCTACAAAAAACAACTCAAACAGTCTACAAATATTTGTTCTATCGCCTTCTCTTTTTATTTTTCTATCTAATTCCTGTAAGCTAAAACATAAATATCTTAGATATGAAACGGAAAGTGTTTTACATTGTGTTTTAATATTATTTAGCAAGAATTTAGGAATATTGGTAGCTTTAACTATTGAAGAGTCATCTAATCCTTTAGCAAGCGCTACTTTACATGCCATCCATCTACTAACATTCGACCTCAAAACACCTAACAGTAATTCTGGAGCTTCATTATTTAAGAGTCTTCGAACTACTATAAGTGATTCTTCTAAATTTCCTTTAAGGAAAAGATCTCCCAACTTGAAAATAGCATCTATCTTGGATCTTCCTACTAAATTTGACACATCATCTATAGTTACATCACCTCCAATTCCGACAAAATCTCTTAGCTTTATCAACTCCGAATATATATGTCCCATAGAAGGTTCGACAATCTCAAAAATATACTCAGAAACTTCTTTGGGTATATTTATCCCTAAAGTCTTTGCAGTATTTAGAGTCCAATCCTTTAGCAAATAATTTGGAAATGTATCAACATCAAATATTTTTCCGTTTTTTTTCATTACTTTATAAAAAAAACTTCTAGCGTCTATTTTATCTGAAACAAAGAATAAAACTACAGAATCAATTTTTTCTTCAATTAATTTTTCTAATTGCTCTTTATGATCAGCAGTGATTTTTTCTGAATTTTTGACTTCTATCAAACGTTTTTCTGCCATAAATGGAAACGTCTGAGAAGCTGCTTGAACATCGACTAATTCAACATTATTCAAATCAAAGACATCATGATTAAAAGAAGTTTCTTCTTTCGATAAAGACTCGCTCCTGATTTTTTCAGTGAATTGATCTTTCAGAAAAGAATTCTTACCAAAAAGTAATATTACCGAAGGGATGTTTCGTGAGTTTATGTTTTCTAATTCTAATAATATATTTGAATTATTAGTTCTCATCGATTTTTAAAATGTTTCAAAAATAGTGTCTAGCAATTCTAGAGAAAAGTTTTCTGCACCCTTTTCTACTGCATCATTTCTATTTTTATCACTCTCATCTACTTTTGAAGATATTTCAAATTCTATTTCAGTTTCGATTTTCTGATATTGCAACCTTTTTCCATTAATAATATCTCTCAATTCATAGTCTATTTTGAGAAAGACTCTATATCTTTGAACTTGATCATCCTTGCTAAAGCCAACTGGAATTAATTTATATTCAAGAATTTTTGCTTGCAAAGAAACATTCGATTTGCTCTTCTCCGCTGGTTTGAGTCTACCATCTTTAAGAAAAGTATTTCTAACATTTCGAGTAAATATTTGAGAAAGATTAGATTCTCCTGAAAGATTTTTGAATTGGGAAACATGAATATAATTTTTCCCAATTAAAAATTTTGGTATCTTAGTTCCTTCTAACCTGTAACCACATGAACTAAGAAAAAAAATCGCAATAGGAAGTAAAATTGAAAGATATCTAAATTTATATTTTCTCATCACGGATTTAGTTTTAACCTGTAATTTTTTCATGAAAAATACTATCTAATATACCATTAATAAAAGAGGGTGTTTTTTCGTCTTCTTCATATAACTTCGACAATGAAACACACTCATTTATAACAACTTTTGGCGGAATATCCTTGAAATAAACAAACTGACAAATTCCTAGACGTAAAATTGAAAGAGTAATCACATCTATTCTTTCAATACGTCTATTCTTGCTATATTCATCAATCTTGTTATCTATATCTTCTTTATTATCTGATATTTCACGAACTAAACTTAAAGCAAATTCTCGTATTTTACTTGATCTAACATCCGCTCTATCGCATGGATGAATTTTTTCGTAGTCCTTAACAATAGATTCAATTGTAACATTACTAGAATTTTCTTCGGCAAATGCTTTTTCTATAAAATACAATATTTTCAGGGCTTCTTCTCTTCCGCTGCTTCTCTGGCCTTTAATCATTTTTCACCTAAGAAAACTTTAATTAACATTTAAGAATAAATACTGCACATTTGTACGGCAGATAAAGCACATTCATACCCTTTATTATTCATTTTCTCACCTGAACGTTCTCTAGCCTGAATGAAATCTTCTGTAGTTAAGATACCATGTAGAATGGGAATATTAAATTCCAATGAAATATTCACAATCGCTCTTGTAACTTCATTGCAGATTAAATCGTAATGTGAGGTTTCACCCCTAACAACGCATCCTAAAGCAATAATTGCATCAAATTTATGATGCAGGCTTAATCTTTTAACTATAAGAGGAATTTCAAATGCTCCTGGAACTGGCGTGCATAAAATATCTTTTTCCAAAACATTACATTTACTGAGCCCCTCTTTTGCACCTCTTAGCAATTCATTGACAATAGAATCGTTATATTCAGAATATACGATAGCAATTTTCAGTCCATTCCCATCAACAATTTTCTCATCAGTAGGTACGCCCATTTATTTCTCCACATTGAATTGTTGCCTATCAAGCAAAGAACTTTTCAATTCGACCCCATCTCTTTTAACTGGAACACCTGTCTCTGTATCTACAAACATTCGTCCTGTCAACTCTAATCCATAACCCTCAAGGGCAATAATCCTTCTTTCATCATTTGTTATTATTTTTATTTTATTAAGACCTAAATCCGCTAAAATTTGTGCGCCTATTCCATAATCTCTCAAACCTGGCTCATCAGCTGAAGACACAGCTTTTGGATTGTCGGTTCTCTTTGGAAGGGAACTTGCAAGATTTAATGGAGATTTATTTATAGCCATATCTGGTTGCAAATAAACAAAAACTCCTTTCCCCTCACTCTTAATTAAAGAAAGAGCATTTCTCAATCTATCAGGCATATCTGACCTTAAAAGATGAAAAAAGTCTTTAATATTTTCAGATGGATGTACACGAACAAGAGTTTCTTCTTCTGGCAAAAGTTCCCCTTTGACTAAGGCCATATGTAATTGCGAGGTTGCTTTGTTTCTATATAGCACTGTATCAAAATCTCCATAACTAGTAGTGATTTTACCCTCTTCCACCCTTTCTATTAATCCCTCATGCACCATTCTATAAGCAATCAAATCCTTGATTGTAATTATCGATAAGCTTTTCTTTTTAGACAATTCAATAAGATCCGGTAATCTCGCCATTGAACCATCATCTTTCAAAACCTCGCATATAACTCCAGATGATTTAAGACCGGCTAAACGAGCTAAATCAACAGCAGCTTCTGTATGCCCAGCTCTCCTCAAAACACCACCTGCCATTCCTCTAAGAGGAAATACATGTCCTGGACTTACAAGATCTGAAGGAACTACATTTTCGTTAATTGCAGTCGCAATGGTATGCGATCTATCAAAAGCGCTTATCCCTGACGTAACACCATCTCTCGCCTCAATAGACACTGTAAAATTAGTGCCAAATTTAGAGTTGTTATGCCCCTCTTCTATCATCATCTTTAATCCGAGACTATCTACTTGCTCAGGAGACAATGCTAAACATACTAGCCCTCTAGCTTCTTTAGTCATGATGTTTATAGATTCAGGAGTCACTTTACTAGCCGCTTGCACTAAGTCTCCTTCATTTTCTCTGTCTTCATCATCTACGACTATTATCATTTTGCCATTTCTGATCTCAGAAATTGCTTTTTCAATTGATGAGAAAGGAGACTGAGAATTATTTATTCGTTCACCTGAATTGTTTTGATT
>CAYWAX010000031.1:0-9903 GCA_964456425.1 uncultured Nitrospinaceae bacterium
CAGGAAAAACCAAAGTGAAAAAGACTTATAAAATAGCAGCTCTAACTTCACATCCTATACAATATTACTGCCCTCTTTGGAAAAAATTAGAGGAGCATCCACAAATTGATCTAACAGTTTATTTTTGTACAGACTTCGGAATCAAAGAGAGATATGAACCAGAATTCGGAGTCACCTACAAATGGGATGTTCCGTTGCTAGATGGATACAAATCTATTTTTTTAAGAAATTATTCTCCCAAATCTAGCGTCAACCCAATATGGGGTAAAATCAATCCTGGAATTATTAGTGAATTAATCAAAAACAGATATGACGGAATCTTTGTACACGGTCATTTTGCAACTACCAATCTTCTTGCATTTCTCACTTCAAAATTAATCGGAACACAGGTACTACTAAGAGCAATTTCTTCAAATTTTTATGACTCTAAGGTAAAAAGATCTAAATTCATTCTTCTAGCAAAAAATATATATCTAAAGATCTTATACAAATATTTTATAGATTCTTTCCTATCAATAGGTTCTAGAAATCGGGATTTTTTCAATTATTACGGCGTATCTGAAAATAAAATATTTCACTGTCCTTATGCAGTAGATAATGATTTTTTCACGAACAATGCTAATGTTTTTTTTAAAGAAAGAGAAAATCTAAGAAAAGAATATGGAGTAAAAAGTGATGAGACTATAATCCTATTTGCATCTAAACTAATCCCTAAGAAAGACCCATTTCATCTTCTTAAATCATATAAAAAAATTAATAACGTCAATAAAAAACACCTTTTCATAGTTGGAGATGGTGCACTAAAGAAAGAAATGCAAGGATTTGTTAAAAGTGAAAGACTTGAAAATGTACATTTTTTTGGATTTCAAAACCAAATAAATATGGTTAAGTTCTACTCTATTTCTGATGTCTTTATCAGAACAGACATACCTCAAACAGGTGATTGGGGAGCCACCGTAAATGAATCATTAGCATGCTCTTTACCGGTCATAGCAACAAATGCGATCTCATCACAAGCAGATTTAGTGAAAGAAGGCCACAATGGACATACGATTGAAGTCGGTGATATTGAAAAACTTGCATTTTTACTAAAGAATCTCATAGAGAATCCAGAAATTCTTTTTAAAATGCGTGACAATTGTTTATCTGTCGTTGCCGAAAATAGTTATGAAAAAGATGTAGAGGGAATTATTAAAGCTTTATCATCATTAAAAACTAATTCTTAAAATAAACAGGAACTTTGAGAAATGTGTGGTATAGCAGGAATCATCTCTAGAAAACAAATTAATAATACTACAGATATCTTAAACAAAATGATTTCTGTACAGAAACATAGGGGTCCAGATAGTGATGGAACAAAAATTATCATGCAAGATAATTGGGAAATAGGCCTAGGACACACTAGACTATCGATTATTGATTTAAGTCATAATGCAAATCAACCAATGACAGACACAACCTATTTAAATACAATATGTTACAATGGAGAGGTTTATAACCATTCTAGCCTTAGAAATGAGATTAGAAAAGAGTCTAACTGGAAGTCTAATAGTGATACGGAAGTCATTCTGAAAGGGTACAATGAATGGGGTATAGATTGTCTTGAAAAAATTAGAGGGATGTTTGCTTTTTCAATTTGGGACAATCAAAAGAAATCATTATTGCTAGCAAGAGATAGATTTGGAATTAAACCACTTTACTTCTACAGTAAAAATGTCCAAGTTATTTATGCATCTGAAGTTCGATCCTTACTTGCGAGTGGTTTGTTTCCTAAAAGACTCAGCAAAGACGGTCTTGAATCTTATCTAGAATTCGGTTCTGTTACTTCTCCTTACACAATTATCGATGACATTTATTCATTAATGCCAGGAGAATATCTTGAAATTCAACTAAAAAAAGATTCTTTATTTATACAAAAAGAAAATTTTACAAATAAAATAATTTCCAAAGAAAATCAAATTGAACAGAAATCATATTCTGAATCATCTAAAAAATTATTTGAAATTTTAAAAGGTTCAATTAAATCTCATTTAATGAGTGATGTTCCTCTCGGAGTTTTTTTGTCAGGAGGAATTGATTCTAGCGCAATCGTTGCTCTAATGCATGAGGTAAGCAACAAACCTATTAATACTTTTAGTGTTGTATTTGAACAAAAAGAATACACAGAAAATATCTTTGCCAAAAAAGTAGCTACAAAATATAAAACAAATCATTCTGAAATTTTACTTTCTGAGAATGAGATTCTGAAAATGACTCCAGAAGCATTAGATTGCATGGATCAACCTACAATGGACGGTGTAAATACTTATGTAATATCTAAAGCTGTTAAAAATTCTGGAATTACTGTCGCTCTTTCAGGTCTTGGTGCGGATGAATTATTTGCGGGATATTCGAGTTTTTCAAGAATTTCTAAACTCAATTATTTAAAATACATGCCAAACATTCCCAAAAAAATACTTTCTAAATTAGCGCAGATTTTATTCAGAAATTCAACAAATAAAATGAAAGCTTTCGAATTACTTGAAAGCGAACCAAATATTTATTCTCTTTATAAAATATCAAGACAATTACTAAATCTAAATGACAGACAAAATCTTTTTCCCTATATAAAACATCTAGGAACTTCCTCTATCGTTGAAGGATATGCAAATGAAAAAGATTTCGATCCAATCAATCTAATGTCAGAACTAGAGATGCAAGGCTACATGACAAATACTCTATTGAGAGATACTGACTTTATGAGTATGGCAAATTCCCTCGAAGTAAGAGTGCCCTTTATTGATAAAGAAGTCTACAATTTTGCATCTCAAATTCCCGGGAAATGGAAAATGAAAAATCAAAGATTAAAATCAATCTTAATAGATTCTATGGGCGATCTAATACCAGAAGAAATAAAAAAAAGAAAGAAAATGGGATTCACTCTTCCCTTTGACTACTGGCTTCGCACATCACTCAAAAAAATTGTAGATGACGTTTTATTAGGCAGCGGAGAAAGACAAAGGAAATTAGGATTGTCGCCAGAAAAAACTTCTGATATTTGGAGATCATACTTGTCCTCATCAAATGATTCATTTTGGTCGAGACCCTGGGCACTGTTTGTTTTGATTCGTTGGTGTGAGAAAAATGGAGTTGAGTATAATTACTAATTATAAAGCGAATGAGTTGTCTTTTTTAAATTACTTGTGAAAACCTCTATTAAGAATTATAAAAAAACGATAATTGTATATGTAAGAAAAGGAATATCATTTGTCAGAATTTTTAGTTACTGGTGCTTCAGGATTCATAGGCTCAAGAGTTTCTGAAATCTTATTACAAGAAGGACATCTTGTAGTTGGGATAGATAATTTAAACGACAGTTATGATACTAGCCTAAAAAATTGGAGATTAAAGAAATTAAAAAAAATACCTAATTTCACATATGCAGAAATTGACATTCATGACTTCAAGATATTAGACGAATTTGCAGGAACCACAAAAAGAAACTTTGAGGCTGTAATTAATCTAGCTGCTCATGCAGGCGTCAGAAAATCCGTAGAAAATCCCCGTGTTTATTATGAAACAAATGTGTTGGGAACACTCAATCTTTTAGAACTATGCAAAAAATTTAAAGTAGAAAAATTTATTCTCGCATCAAGTGCTAGCATTTATGGAGAATCTGATTTAATCCCCTTTTCAGAAGAGAACAATACGGAGATTCTACTATCTCCTTATGCGGCCTCCAAAAAATCAGCAGAAGATTTATGTAAAACGTACAATTATCTTTTTGGAATAGATATTAGCATCTTACGCTTCTTTACTGTATACGGACCTGCTGGAAGACCAGACATGAGTATATTTAGATTTATAAAATGGATAATCGAAAGAAATCCCATTCAAATATACGGAGATGGTGAACAAAAAAGAGATTTCACTTTTGTTGACGATATTGCACAAGGAACAATAAGTTCCCTTAAAAAGGTTGGTCTTGAAACTTTCAATCTTGGTTCTGACAATCCTATTAAATTACTAGATGTAATTTCAATAATTGAACAAGAAACGGGAATAAAGGCTAATTTAAAATTCATGGATAAATTTGAAAGCGATGTTTTTGCTACATGGGCTAATATTGACAAGGCCAAAAGAATTCTAAATTGGACTCCCAATACCACTTTCAATGATGGCATTAAGAAAGTAGTTCAATGGCATCTAGAAAATAAAGAACTAGTAAGTCAAATAGAAATTTAATCCTAAATAAAATCTTGAACACTTACAGTTTTTTTCAATTTAGAACTTTCCGATGCAGCGTGGACAACTGCAAGAGATTCGTGTGCAATTTTTTCATCAACTTCTGGACTTTTACCTTCTCTGATACAAATCGCAAAATCTTCCAATGCATCCCGAAACATATCTCCTTCAATCATGTCAGAAACAGTATCTTTCCCTAAAGGATCTCTATCAATATGTAATCTTATGGGATCAGGAGATTTTGAAGGATCCCTCCATTGTTGACCCGTTATTCTAAAATGCGCGATTCCTTGTGTTCCATGAACATTCATATGAAAAGCCCATGGACATGACCAGCCTGAACCAACATAAGAAATTATACCTGAGTCATGTTCCATAATAATCATAGAAGCATCTTCTACATCTGCTTTTGTATGTATATTTCTTAAAACTGCCGTAACTTCTTTAATAGGTCCGTGCATATACCTTAAAGTATCTACGTGATGAATAGAGAGTTGAATAACTACACCAGTAGGATTCAGTTTAGGATCTGATCTCCATAAATCAGGAGTTAATTCAAGTCCTCTTTCTGTACAGAAATTGCTCTCATTCATAGAAATTTTTCCAATTTCTCCTTTGCTGATAAGATTTTTCATCTCCCTACAAACAGATAACCTTCTAGCGCTATGTCCAACTGCTAATTTAACACCAGATTTTCTTATCGAATCTACTATTTCCCTTGAATCTTCTAGATTATGTGCAATTGGTTTCTCGCAGTAAATATGCTTTCCTGCTTCAGAAATTGCTTGTATATGTTCTCTGTGTGCATAGTTTGGTGTGGTTAGAATAACAGCCTCAATCTCATCATCTTTCAGAAATTCCTCGAAAGAACCTGCTTGTCTTGTACCGTAACGTTCGACAAAATTTTTTCTTTTCTCTTCAGTCCTACTAAAACATGAGACAAGTTCTATCTTTCCTCCACGTTGTGCAGCATCCGCTAAAACATTTGCCCAACGCCCTAAACCCATTGATGCCGCTCTTACCTTTTCAAATGTCATCTTAAATTCTTCCTTTTTAAAAAAGACTATTTTTTTATATACCAACTTGAAAATCTGGATACTTAGTCTTCCTTAATGACTTTGCAGCGGAAGAACATAGATCAGCGAGAGTTATTTTTGAAAGAGTATCGTGAATAGATACTTCGAGTTCTTTCCATAAAAAACTGCTTCCAAGACTAGCCATATGCTCGTTACCAAAACTTGTTATATCTACAGATTCAATATTATCTTCTACTGGTACAATTGACTCTCCTACTGAAAAAAGTAACGTTTTCATATCAATTTCATTGCTTGGTTTAGCAAGAACATATCCACCTCCAGGTCCCCGAGTACTCGTAACCAAACTAGACCTTCTCATTTTCACAAAGAGTTGCTCTAGATAACTTTGGCTTATATTTAACCTTCTAGCGATCTGAGATAAAGAAACTGGCTCTGATTGTGAAAGGAGAGCTAATTCAACCATTGCCATAACTGCATATCTTCCTTTTGTCGACACCTTCAAATTTCACTCCAGATAAAAATTAACTATCAACGACTTGGAATATACCCTGCACAAAATTCTTACTCGTCTTATCCCATAAAAAAACTTTTGTTTCTTTTATCTCATTTTCAAAAATGCTAACAACGATATGCTCGACATTCGGAAACGTTGGAATATCACCAAAAGGAACTGCAGCACTTTTATCTTCATCAGAAAAATATGATTCTTCATCAGGATGACTATGAAATATTCCCTTTAAAACTTTACCCTCTTTAGTTGAGTTCTCTATTCGCAAAAACTCTTTTGGTTCGATTAAGAATGCTGTTCGTGCCGTCCTAGGATAAGTTTCAGGATCTAATTCATGCATTTTATTTTGAATATTACAACACAAAACAATCTCAAGATTTTCGTATTCACAATCAATATTATTAGGACCTACAATTAAACCACAACACTCGTCTGGATAATTAGATTTAGCATGAGAAAAAATTAGATTTGATTGTTCTTTTGAAAGTTTCAATTATATCCTCAATTTAGGTACTAAGGTATCGATCTCCACCATCAGGAAAAATTGTTACTATCACACCTTTTTTTATTGATTTTGCTACTTCTCTAACACCAACTAAAGCAGCTCCAGCAGAATGTCCAACAAAAAGACCTTCCTCACGAGAAATCTTCTCCGCAAAATCATAACTTGATTCTGTATCTGCAAGAATTAAATTGTCATGAACTAAATCATCATAAATACCAGGCCTGATAGAAGATGGTATATGCTTCATACCCTCTAGCCCATGAAATGGTTCAGATGGCATCACCGCATGTACTTTTACTTCTGGTTTGTTCTTTTTTAATCCTCTCCCTGTACCTACTAGAGTACCTGTTGTTCCTAGACTGGCAACAAAATGTTCTACCCTTCCATCAGTCTGTTCAAGAATCTCTACTGCGGTCGTTTTTTCGTGAGCTAATGGATTAAAAGAATTGTCATACTGACATGGTATAAAATAAGCATCCGGATTTTCTTCATATAATTTTCTTGCTAGTCTCTGCGCACCATCTGAGCCTTCCATTGGGCTTGAATAAATCAAATCTGCACCGTACCCTTTTAACGTTTCTATCCGCTCAGAAGTTGCATTCTCAGGAATTACAAGTGTAACTGGAATATCCAATGCAGCTCCAACCATAGCGTACGCAATGCCAGTATTACCACTTGTAGAATCTAATAATACTTTCCCAGGACGAAGATCTCCAGATTTTATTCCTTCCTTTACCATATTAAATGCCGGTCTATCTTTCACGGAACCTCCGGGATTAAACCATTCGGCTTTCCCATATACTTCTACTTCAGGAAATTCATCTCTAAAAAGTTCTACTTTTAAAAGCGGAGTATTTCCAATCAACTTAAGTATTTGAGATTTATCGACGTCTTTAAAAGGTTTTACAGAAGACTCCATTTCAATTCTACTCATCATAAATCCTTCATAAAATACATCTACAACTGAAAATTATCGCACGGGCCAGAATAGTCGACCCCACCAGTTAAATTCCGCCAGCAATTGCAGGAATAATAGATATCTCATCATTCTCATTCAAGGATGTTTCTTCTCCTTGCAAAAATCGAATGTCCTCCTGATTAACATAAATGTTCACAAAACGGCGTAATTTTCCCTCTTCATCGTACAATCTACTCTTCATCCCAGGACACTCAGTATCTAAGGCTACAAGAGCATCTTTTACATTTTCTCCCTCAACTTCAACTGTTTCTCTATTTTTAGAAAACTCTTGAAGGGGTGTAGGAATTCTAACAACAACGGACATATATTTTCTCCCATAAAAGTTACAGACCTAAAAAATTACCCGAAATAGGGTTCTAAACTATAATACCGTTCAGCACTATCCGGTAACATTACTACTACATTTTCTTCCTTAGACATCTGACTAGCAATTGCAAGAGCAACACAGGTTGATGCACCTGAAGAAATTCCTGCAAGAATTCCTTCTTCCTTGCTTAAAGCTTTTGAAAAATCATAGGCATCTTGATCTGAAACCATCTTAATCTCATCTATCAAATCCAAGTTTAAAACATTTGGAATAAAACCAGCACCAATTCCTTGTATACGATGTGGACCCGGCTCTTTCCCTGATAAAACTGCACAAGTTTCAGGTTCGACAGCAATCACTTTCGTAGAAGAACTCAGTGATTTCAAAACATCTCCAACACCTGTAATTGTACCACCGGTTCCAACACCTGCAACAAATGCATCTACTTTTTTTGGTCCCATATCACGGAGTATCTCGCGTACAGTATAATTTCTATGCACTTCTGGATTAGCTTGATTATTAAATTGTTGGGGCATAAAAAATTCAGGATTTTCAGATACAATTTCATTTGCCTTAATTACCGAACCATACATACCTTCATCACTATCACTTAAAATAACGTCTGCGCCATAATTTGCAAGTATAGACCTTCTTTCATGACTCATACTTTCACTTAACACAATAATCACATTATAACCTAATACAGCTCCTACCATCGCTAATCCAATTCCAGTATTTCCGCTTGTAGGTTCTATAATAGTAGAACCTTTTGTTATCAGACCCCTTTTTTCTGCATCTAATATCATATTTAAAGCAATACGATCTTTTACACTTCCACCAGGATTTAATTGTTCAATTTTTGCAAAAACACGCGCACCTTTACTATCAGGAAGTTTCTTTAACTCTATTAATGGAGTTGACCCAATTCGATTCAAAACATTTGGAAGAGCTCTAGAAACTTTAGGGGGTCTGCCTCTGATACCAGAAGGACTCAATAGTTAATCCTTTCAAAAAATTAAAACCGACACAACATTATTATTCCTAAATTTTTTTGTCAAGAATATATTTTAATTCAAATATTAGATATTATAATTGCATCTAATTTTCGAGTAATATATAAAAAAGTTTGGATAAATATCGAACAAAGAAAGAATGTTTGACTATGAAAAACAAAAATCAGGTACCCATAGCTTTGTCTATTGCTGGATCTGACTCTTCAGGAGGTGCAGGTATCCAGGCCGATTTAAAGACATTTACTGTTTTTGGAGTATATGGCACATCCGTAATTACTGCCCTCACCGCACAAAATACTTCTAAAATTCAAAAAATTGATGCAGTAGAAATAGAAATTATAAAAAATCAAATTGATTCTGTTTGTTCAGATTTCACTGTTAATGCTCTAAAAACTGGAATGCTTGTTAACAAATCGATAATTAAACTTGTTTGTAAAATGATTAAAAAATATAAACTGGACAATATAGTTGTAGATCCAGTAATGATATCTAAAACTGGTAATGAGTTGTTACGTAAAGATTCTATACCATCCCTAATTAATGAGCTTTTTCCTCTCGCTACTCTGATAACTCCTAATTTAGAAGAAGCACAAGAAATCTTAAAATTAAAAGAAAAAATAGAAACTGTAAAAGATATGAAAGAAATTGCGAGAGCCCTAAAAAGCTTAGGTCCAAAAGCAGTTTTACTGAAAGGTGGACATTTACAAGAAGGATCTACTGACATACTTTGTCTTGGTTCTTCTTGTTATACTTATCGAGGAGAATTTATTGATACAGAAAATACTCATGGAACTGGTTGCACGCTTTCTTCTGCAATTACATGTGGTTTAGCACATGATCTTCCTCTAAGAAGATCAATTAAAGATGCAAAAGAATTTATACAAAAATGCATCAAATCATCTTTTGACATTGGAAGCGGAAAAGGACCATTAAATCATATGCATTTTTTGAATAAAAAAAGAAATCCTTAATTACGCAAAGAGAAATATTTTTGTTTAAAAGTATAATAGTTTTCCTAAGAATAAATTTACAAGGAGGAGATAATGTCAGATGAAAACATTTATATCCTAGATGTTGGAGAAAAAGGTAGAATTTACCTTTCGAAAGAAGTTATGAAAAAACTTGGCATTGTATCTGGTCATAAAATAAAACTTGAAATAGAAAATCAAATAGCATCATTGTCCAGACATCAAATAAAAGATCCCTTCCAAGAAGCAAAAAATAAAAAGAAAATTGAATTTAGTGACCTTTTTGAAAAACAAAAAATTCAAAAAGAACAAGCTAACAAAACATTTGAGGAAAGAGTAAAAGAAAAACACACATTTAAAGA
>CAYWAX010000031.1:10003-15648 GCA_964456425.1 uncultured Nitrospinaceae bacterium
AAGGAAAACATTTTTGAAATTTCTTTACTTTTATTTTTTAAAAAATTTGGAGCATCGGACCTAGAAAATTTCTTTGTATTTAGAACTTCGACGTCAAAACTCTTTGAGATATTTTCTAATGTGCTATTTCCTTTTCCTAATTTTGCTAGATATTTCTTTGATTCTTTCCTAGCCATTTTAGCAGCTTGCTTAACTACAAACTGCTTCTTAACCTTATTCATTATCGATAGAAAATCAGGGATCTTAGAACTTTTTTTTCCTAATAAAGAAACAAACATCACTCCATTCTTTCCTCTGCTTTCTTGAGAAATCTTTCTCTTTTCTGACAAAGAAAACGCAAGTTCCGACAAAAGCTCTTTATCTGGAATAAACATAGGCGGAACCTTTTTCTCGAAAAAACCGCTTTCCCCCTCTACTAAAATACCAACTTCAGGAATTTTCTTTTTATCTTCAAAAGCATATCTTACTTTTTTTAACATATTCTCTGCATACCTAGGAGCTTTTTGATTCAGAATATCATTCTTCACCTGGGTACGAACCTCATCTATTTTTTTCAAACGTGCTTTCTTCCTATCCTTCAAAAACAACAGATGAAATCCGAAAGAAGATTTAACAGGAAAGCTCATTTTTCCTTTTTTAATCTGATCTAAAGATTTTCGAATTTCTGGAAGCATATCAGTTTCGCTTACTATCCCTAGGTCGCCTCCTTTTTTTGCCGCTGGTCCCTGAGAATATTTTTTTGCTAAAGAAGAAAAACTTTCACCATCAATAATTCTTTTTCTGATTTCAGAAAGAGAACTTTTTAACTTATTTAATTCTTTCTCTGTTATTCCAGGAGAAGTCTTTAAAAAGATCTGGCTCAATTCTGCCGTCCCCTTTACTTTATAACGAGATCTCGTATCAGAATAACGAGACTGCATTTCTGATTCAGTAATTTTAATTTTAGATTTAACTGAATCATACGCCAGATACCACCATCTCACATTTCTTTTAGCATCAACTCGGAATATTTCTTTGTTATTTGCATAAAATTCTTTTAATTTATCTTTCGTATCAGAAACCTTCTTGTTAAAAAAATTAAAATTGAGGTTGATATATTCAATTGCAATTCTATCATTGTCATATGTATAGGATTCTAAAATATCTTCATCCGTAATAGATACTCCCAAATCAACATAATCTCTAAGGCGCTTGAGTAAAAGTTGATTTTTAATATCTTCTTCGAACATTTTCGGTGTAACACGATTTGAATCTAGCAATCTAAAATATAAGCCAGAATCAAATTTTCCGCTTCTCTTAAAATGTGGCATGTTTTCTATTATCGAACGTACTTCATCTTTTTTGATTGACATTCCTAATCTTTTTGATTCGTTGATTTGCAACAATTCAATAATCATATTACTAAAAATCCTATTTCTTAACCCCATTTTCTTAACTAGTTCTTCATTAAAAATAGGACCAAGCTGTTTTTTCATAGCCTCTAACTTAATCAAATAACGAGATTCAAAATCTTTAATCGAAATCGAAGAATCGTCTACCTGAACTGCGATTCTATGAGCAGAATTTGGTCCATCAGAAAGGGAAAACCCACCCCAAGTAACGAAAGTCAACGCTACAAAACCTAGCAAGCATTTTAAAATTAGCGAATTTCCTTTATTTCTCAAATACGTAAGCATTTTATTTTAATCCCTCAAACAATCTTTTATGTTAACCTGTGGTAAAATAAGCTAGCTTAGTGAAGAAAAAGTTGCAAGATAGCAAACTAAATAATGTTTTAAATATAAAAATTATTATATTTTTATCTATAGTTCAGCTTTATTCATTAGCTATACTTGATTTTTGGAATTGTTCATGTTACAGCAATTATGCATGTTATTAAGTGACATAAATTCAAAACCTTAGGGTATTTAATATAAAGCTAGGTGTAAAATGGTTCTAAATTCTCTTCTTGGTATGTTCTCTACTGATTTGGCTATTGACCTAGGTACTGCAAACACTCTTGTTTATGTAAAAGGAAAGGGTGTAGTTTTAAGAGAACCTTCCGTTGTCACCATTCAAAAAGATACAAATAAAGTTCTAGCTGTGGGCAGAGATGCAAAATCTATGGTTGGGAGAACTCCTGGTAATATTATTGCAATTCGCCCAATGAAAGATGGAGTAATAGCTAATTTCGATGTAACTGAAGCTATGCTTAGATATTTCACACAAAAAGTACATAACCGGAAAAGTCTCGTTAGGCCTAGGATGGTAATTTGTGTTCCCTCAGGTATTACCCAAGTAGAAAGAAGAGCAGTACGTGATAGTGCAGAAAATGCTGGAGCTAGAGAAGTCTATTTAATTGAAGAGCCTATGGCTGCCGCAATAGGAGTCGGTCTTCCGATTCAAGAACCTGGTGGAAATATGATAGTCGATATTGGAGGTGGAACTACTGAGGTTGCTGTTATTTCTCTGGCAGGTATTGTGTATTCTGAATCAGTGCGTGTTGGTGGAGACGAAATGGACGAAGCAGTTATAGACTTCATCAAAAGAAATTATAATCTTTTAATAGGAGAAAGAACTGCAGAAGAAATCAAAATAGAGCTTGGTTCTGCTGATGCAGTTGAAGAAATCGACGGCAAAAAGAGAGAGATAAAAGGTAGAGATTTACTCGCAGCAATTCCTAAAACTATCAATATTAATGGGGAAGAAGTAAGACAAGCATTATCCGTACCCGTATCCGCTATTATTGATGCAGTTAAAAATGCATTAGAAAGTACTCCTCCAGAACTTGCCGCAGACATAGTCGACCGTGGTATTTTTATGACGGGCGGAGGAAGTCTTTTAAAAGGACTTGACCTTCGCTTAAGAAAAGAGACTGGACTTCCTGTAACAGTAAGTGAAGATCCACTTTCTGCTATAGTTTTAGGAACCGGGAAAGTACTCGAAGAAATTGATCTCCTCGGAAAAATAACAGACTGATTATCAATTCAAATCAGTAACTTCTATAGAATATCCGCCTAGTTCGTTCCAGAGATTCAAATGAATAATTATCTTTACGAAAAAAAATATATTGTCGTATTAATTTTTCTCTTATGTATTTCTTTTACTCTAATCATATTGAGTATTAGATCAAGAGATAGGTTGGCAAAAATAGAGCAAACTGTCCTCTTTCTTGCAAGTCCAATTCTCAGAGTTAGCGATGTGCCAAAAGAATGGACTAATGCAATATGGAAAAATTATTTAGATTTACAAGACTATAAAAAAGAAAATATAAAAATAAAAAAAGAATTATATGAATTACAAGATATGAAGAAGTCATTCTTGGAACTAAAATCTGAAATTAATAGATTACATAAATTACTGAAATTAAAAGAAGAAAAAAAATATAAATATCATTCTGGGAAAGTTATAGGAAAAGAAAAGAATATACTTTTAACCACTGTAATTATAGACAAAGGTGCTGTTGATAAAATTAAAAAAAATATGATCGTAATCAATTCTCAGGGTCTAGTTGGTCACATCTATCATTCAAATCTTATTACAAGCAGTGTTCTACTTATTACAGATCCCAGAAGCCCAGTACATGTAAAAGTCCAAAGAACAAGAACACAAGGGATTTTTTCAATGATAAATGAAACAAAAGGAATTGTTGAATTTGTTTCAAAAGACTCTGATATTTTACCAGGAGACCTCCTTATCACGTCTGGACTTGGTGGCATTTTCCCCCCAGGAATTCGTGTTGGCTATGTAGTAGAAACCAAAATTAATTCTTCATTTAAAAAATTAGTTGTTGAGCCTGCTGTTAACTTCAACAAACTCGAAGAAATTAAAATTATGGAAGAAATGAAGAGGAATTAACATGACTATAACATTCTCCCTGATTACAATAATTTTCTCAATTTTCTTTCATAACACTGTAGCCGACTTTCTCGCGTTCTTATTCATAGGGAAGTTAGACACTTTCTTGATAGTTGCAATTTTTTTTGCTTTAAGTGATGAAAAATATACATCCTTAATTTATGGATTTATATTAGGAATTCTAAAAGACGTATTATCAGGTGGGATACTCGGGATTAATGCTCTATCAAAAACAATATCTGTTTTCGCAATTGGAAAAATCCAAAGCGGCTATGCAAAAAAAGATTTCTTGTCCATCTTTATCTTATGTTCTATTTTCTCAATTTCAGATAAATTAATAACTACCCTCTTTTTTTATTTTGCAATGCCTCTAGATTCAATTACAAACGTTTTTTTACTAGAAACAATTTCAAGTACTGTTCAAAATGCATTTTTAGGTCCAGTTCTCATCTCTTTACTTTTCAAATGTCAGACAAAATTCGTTCAATCTAGAAAAGAAATCAATTATCCAATAAGGTAAATAATGTTCAGCGAAAATAGAACTGATTCGGGCGAAAAAAGAGTTAAAATATGCCAATTCATTTTCATAACAATTATGATTATCTTCTCATTCAGACTTTTTTATCTCCAAATTATCAAAGGGGATGAACTCAAAAAGCAATCAGAAAACAATCGAATATCAGAACAAAGAGTAAAAAGCCCAAGGGGTCTAATTTTTGACAACGAAGGGAAAGAACTTGCTATAAATCGTGGATCGATAAATGTATATATAACCATAGAGAAAACTAAAAATTTAAGATCTACTTTGAACAACCTTTCATCTATCACAAAAATTGATATCAATTCGTTCATAAAAAAACTAAAAAACCAGAACCGATATAGACCAATACTTTTATTGAGAGATATTAACCAGCAAACCTTAGCGAAGATTGCAGAACATAAGTTAACACTACCCGGCGTAACTATAGATTCTGATTTAATCAGGGAATATCCTAGCGGTCATTTTTTTGCGCATCTTATAGGATATCTTCGAGAAATCGATAACCGAACTCTCCAAAAAATCAAAGGAAACAAAACCAAGCTCAAAAAATACAGAAAGGGTGACCATATTGGTAGAAAAGGAATAGAGAAATCACATGAAAAATTCCTAAGAGGAGACATAGGTATTGAAAGAGTTGAAGTTGATGCACATGGAAGAAAAAAAAGAAAAATAACTCCTTTTCAGCAAAAACCAGGCAATAATTTACACTTAACCATAAACCTTAGACTCCAAAAAAAAATATCAGAACTTTTCAGTAAATACGAAGGAACTGTTATCGCTTTAAATCCAATGAATGGTGCAGTCTTATCTATCATCTCTCATCCAAATTACGATCCGAATATCTTTAGGGGCCGAGTTATTCAGAAGGATTGGAATATGGTTAATGATAATCCCTTAAAACCTTTATTAAATAGATCTCTAAAAAGCACGTATCCTCCTGGTTCCATTTTCAAGAGTATTATGGCTTTTGCTTTTCTATCACATCCAGATTTTGAGAAAGAAAATAAATTCTTTTGCAGTGGGAAATATTTCCTAGGGAAAGGGAAGCAAAAAAGAGAATGGAGATGTTGGAAAAAAGGAGGACATGGAAAAATGGGACTAAAAGATGCTATTGCACAAAGCTGCGATGTATACTTTTACAAAGCTGGGAGAATAATGGGCATAGATTACATCTCAAAATATGCAGCTCAATTTGGAGTTGGTCAAAAAACTGGATTCTCAAAAAAAGAAAAATCTGGAGATTTACCTTCAAAAAAATGGAAAAAGA
>CAYWAX010000032.1:0-15541 GCA_964456425.1 uncultured Nitrospinaceae bacterium
TCTATAAAAGATTCACAAACATGGCTACCTATAAAACCAGCACCGCCTGTCACAAGAAACCTAACCATATCAATCATTCCTTTAATTTTGCACAAATAAAAAAAATATAATAGATTAACAACTAGTAATACCCTTTAGAACCGAAGATTTCAAACAATAGAACAATAAGGTATAAAATATTCTTTTAAAATCTTTAAACAAAATCTCTTAAAGTAGGAATTTTATGAAAATTTATTTATTTAAAAAAAGTTTGATTTACATTTTACTTATATTTTTTGCTATCTCTTGTGAAAACTATAGTAAAAATACAACCCTTTATAAGAATCAAGTTCCGAGACACGGACATACACAAATTCGTAAAAATAATAAAATATTTATCATTGCGGGACTTACAAAAAAATTACCTTTAAATTCTATTGAAATTTTTAATATAGAGAAAAATATTTTTGAAAACATAGTATCTACTCAATTTTTAAAAAGAGGTTGGCATAGAACCTCAAGGTTACAAAATAAATTATTAATTTCTGGAGGTTGGAGTAATGGGAATCTGGCATTAAGTGAATCTGTGATTATTCAACTCCCTTCATTAGAAATTAAATCAAGATATGATCTAAACATAGGCAGGTATGACCATACTTCCACACCAATATCAGAATCAGAAATTTTAATTACAGGAGGAAATGACGGCAAAAGAGCACTTCGTTCAATAGAAATTTTTAACATGAAAAAATCAAAATTTATTGTTGCAAAACAACCCATGTACCTAAATAGACAACAGCACACTGCAACAGTCCTGAAAAATAAAAATATTCTCATTTTAGGTGGAACTTTAGAAAATAAAACTTCTTATGCAGAAATATACCAGCCAGAAAATCATATAACTAAATTAGTGAAAACACCCTTAAATAATCCTAGGAGTAGACATACTTCTACTCTATTAGACAACGGAAAAGTCCTAATAACTGGGGGACTAGGTGAAAAAGGCACACTTAACACCGCAGAAATTTTTAATCCTAAAGATGAAAAGATAACTTTATTAAAAAATAGGATGACAGAATCAAGACAACAACATACCGCAACTACTTTACCAGATGGTAGAGTAGTTATTATTGGTGGATGGGGAGGAAAAGGAAAAACTTTAGATTCTATTGAAATCTTTGATCCAACTTTAAATTGCTTTAAAAAATTTGGGCTTCTCTTATACCCAAGAAGATTTCATCGTTCAACATTTATTGGGGGAAATAAAATTTTGATTGTCGGAGGAGCTTCAGATGACGATGTCCATTCTAATTCGGAAACTATTTATATAGAAAAAAGAGAAGAAAAAACTTCTTGTTATTGATTATTAAAGAACACTTCTCTGCTTTATAGGAAAGCGCTGATCCTCTGTTAATATCTTTTTTTTTCATATATTCTAGTCTTATTAACTTTTAATTCTTTAATTTATCTTAGATCTATTTGAATTCTTAGTTCTAAAAGCGAGGATTATAATGAAACTTCCTTTTGATGAAAATAAATTAGAAACCCTAATGGATGAAATAGGTGCAGACTTAATCTTAGTATCTTCCAAAGAAAACATACATTATTTTTTGGGAGGGTATCGATTTTTCTTTTTTTCACACAAAGATGCACTTGGTGTGAGTAGATATTTGCCTTTAATAGGCTATCCGAAATCAAGAAAAGAAGATACTTTTTATATAGGGAACGCAATGGAAGTTTGGCAACAAGAAGTAGAACCCTTTTGGATTAAAAATATTTTAAATAATCAATGGTTAAGTGATCAGGCAGGTACAGACGCTGCAAATTTTATTCGTAAAATTGGACTTGAAAATGGAACTATTGCAGTAGAAAAAGCTTTTTTGCCAGCTGATACTTTTGATTCGTTACAAAAAGAATTGCCTAACGCAAAATTTGTCGATGCTGTTTGGGCATTAGAAGAATTAAGAGTTATAAAAACACCTGAAGAACTCAATATGCTCAAAACTGCTTCAGAAAAAATCATAGAATGTATGACCGACGTAATGCAAACAACTTTACCAGGAACTACCACCTATGAAATAGCAGAAACTATGAGACGTAAAGAAACTTCGATGGGACTAGATTTTGAATACTGTCTAACATCTACGGGACCAAGTTATAATCGTGCTCCATCAAATGCAAAATGGGAAGATGGAAAAATTATCTCTTTAGATTCTGGAGGAAATTGGAAAGGATATCTCGGAGATTTATGTCGAATGGGTATTATGGGAGAACCTACTCCCTTAATGCTTGAACTGTTAGATGAAGTCAAATCTATACAATCTGCGGCACGTTCTACTGTAAAACCCGGCATAACAGGAAAAGAGATTTTTCAATCTGCGCAAGAAGAACAATCAAAATGTGCTCATGCCGATGAAATAATTTTTCTTGCTCACGGAATGGGAATGATTCAACACGAAGCACCTCACTTAACTTCTGAAGGAGTAGTCCCGTATCCCGGAACATATGCAGAACGTCCACTATCTCCCGGAATGGTTCTTTCGATAGAAACTGACATGAAAAATCCTGATGTAGGATTTGTCAAATTGGAGGATACAATTGTCGTAACCGAAAATGGACATGAAGCATATGGAGATAAAAGTCGTGACTGGGTTATTAACCAAAATTAGATTACTGGATAATTGAAAAGGCTTGCAAAAGATGGATTTTGGGATAACCCCTGGAAATGAAGATCTCGTAGAGAAAGCTAGAATCTACGCAAAAGAAATACTTCATGAACGTGCGGAAAAATATGACCGAGAGGGTCTTTTCCCGAGAAAGAATTTCGAAGACTTATCTAAAGTTGGTTTCACAAGTCTCACACTACCGAAAAAGTTTGGTGGAAGAGACCTCTATTCTGATCCTGCAACATATGCAATGGTTCTCTATGAATTATCTAAAGCATGTACAAATACAGCTATGCTATTTCATATGCACAGTTCTATAACTCACGTTATTACATTCCTAGGAACTGAAGAACAATCAGAATTCTATTCTAAAGAAGTAAAAAAAGGAAAAATTTTTGCGAGTTGGGCTAGTGAAAATACTTCAAGTCTTCACGGTCAAATGGTAATGGATACAAAGGCAAAACTAAACGAAGATCATTACCTTGTAAATGGCAGAAAATACTTCTGTTCTATGGCAGGAGAAGCTGATTATTACGTTTTGTGGTGTCAACTTGAAGATGAAGAAGACTTATCAAAAAGTATTGTTTTACTAATTGCCCCTTCTAACACACCGGGTTTTATTATTGAAGATAATTGGAATACATCTGCGATGCGCGGAACAATGAGTCATTCTATGCAATACAATAATATTAAAATACCTCTTGAAAACTTAATAGGAAATCCTGGAGACGCAATAAGACCTGATGTTTTACCAAAATTTGGTTTTGGCTATTCTGCAGTATATCTTGGAACTGGCGGAGGAGCTTTCGATTGGGTAATAGATTATGCAAAAAAAAGAAAATTAAAACCTGACAATATTCCTATTTCAAATTTTCCAAATATACAAATCCGCATTGGAGAAATGAAAGTTCAACTAGAAAGCGCGCTTCTTATGGTTCAAAGAGCAGGCTGGTTAATCGGAACAAATGGTGCGGAAAACGCTTACGGGGCAATAAATGAGGCAAAACATATAGCTGCTAAAACTGCAGCCATGATCACCGAAAACGCAATGCAAATAGCAGGCGCTCCTAGCTTACTTAGAGATTACCCCCTAGAACGTTATCATCGTGAGGCTAGAGCCGGACTTGTAATGCCTCCAAACGTAGAAAAATCACTTGAACTTAGTGCAAAAGCTTTCGTGGAAGGTTCTGCAGGTTCTTTAATGACTTAATATTTTATTCCAATCGGATAATAAAATAATGGATTTAAAACTAAAAAATAAAAATAAAGATTTAGTAGATAAGGCTAAAGAAATTTCTACTAAAATTCTTGCGCCTAATGCTGATAAATATGACTCCAATGCAGAATTTCCAAGAAATAATTTTGACAAATTAGCGGAAATTGGATTTACAAAATTAACTCTCCCAATTGAAGATGGTGGAAGAGACCTTTATAGCGATCCTACTACATATGTTACGGTATTTTATGAACTTGCAAAAGGATGTGGTAGTACAGCTATGACGCTTCATATGCACAATTCAGTATTATTTTCTTTAATGAATCTAGGAACTAAAGAACAAATTCATAGATATAAAAAATTTGCAAGGGAAGGAAAAATATTTGCGAGTCATGCAGCTGAAATCACAACAAATGCTCAATGGAATCGGGATGTTTCTACGATTATTTCCAAAAAAAATAAAGAATTTTTTTTAAATGGGGAAAAATATTTCTGTACTATGGCTGGGGAAGCTGATTTTTATGTTATTTGGGCTCTTTTAGAAAATTCGAAGAATACATCCGAAGGATTACGATTTGCAGTCGTAGACTCGAAAAATGAAGGCTTCTCGATAGTTCGACGTTGGGATGCATATGCTATGAGAGCTACCTCTAGCCATTCCATGAAATATGAAAATGTAAAACTAAATGAAGAAGATATCGTAGGAAAAGCTGGAGATGTCGACAGACTTGATCTTGTACCCAAATTTGCACTAGGTTATTCTGCTATTTATCTAGGGATAGGAGCTGCTGCTCTGGACTGGACAATTTCGTATGCAAAAAAAAGAAAATTAAAACCGGATAATATTCCTATTGCAAGTTATCCGCAAATACAACGTTTACTTGGCAAAATGAATATTTCACATGAAGCAGCTAAATTAATGGTACTAAAAGCGGCATGGAAACTTGAAAAATTTAATACTGAAGAAGCTTTTTTAGCAATTAATGAAGCTAAATATGCTGCTTCTAAAGCATCTGCTTCAATCACTGATAATGCTATACAAGTTCTGGGAGGACCTAGTCTTTTCAAAAAGTATCCAATTCAGAGATTTCATCGGGACGCAAGAGCTGGTCTAGTAATGCCACCAAATTCAGATAGAGCTCTGATTTCTATAGCAGAGTTCCATTTAAAAGGAATAAAATGAATATCTAAATTTTTCAGACATTGTAATAAAGAAAAAGGAGAGAGATATGTTTAAGCAAAATGGGTCTGGTCTTTTTTTAGAAACACTTTTAGATGAAGGGGTAAAATGTATTTTTGGCAATCCTGGAACTACTGAACTTCCTCTTATGGACGCTCTAGTAAATGAGAACAGACTTGATTATATACTTTGTTTACATGAATCTGTCGCCATTGGAGCAGCTGAAGGATACGCATTTGCAACTGGTGGTGTCGGAGTTGTTAATATTCACGTTGCCCCCGGATTAGGGAATGCAATGGGAATGCTTTACAACTCGAAAAGAGCTGGAACCCCTTTACTAGTGACCGCTGGAAACCAAGGACAGGAAGGACAATTATCAGAACCTATCCTATGGGATGATCTTCCGAGATTAGCGGCTCCCCTTACAAAATGGGCACACGAAGTCAGAAGAGTTGAAGATCTTGAGCAATGTGTTCGCAGAGCAATTAAAGTTGCGTTATCCCCTCCTACTGGTCCTGTTTTTCTCTCTCTTCCTGGGGATGTAATGCTATCTGAAGCAGGAGATCCGATCGGTAGCCCTACACGATTGTCAAACAGATTTTGCGCTGGTGAAGAGGTTATAGAAAATGCGGTGAAGATGTTGTTAAAAGCAAAAAAACCTTCAATCGTTGCGGGTTCTCGTGTTTTCAGATCTTCGGCATGTGACGAACTCGTCGAAGTTTCAGAACGTCTAGGAACGTTAGTTTATGGTGACAACAAACCAAACACAGCATTTTTCCCAGCGTCCCATAAACTCTATTGTGGAGAATTGCCAAATACTATCGAACCACTACTTAATGAGTTAGAAGGATCCGACGTTATATTCTTTATTGGAACAGAAACTTATACTTTATCGTTTCCACCTAAAGTGCCGCTCAAACCAAGAGGATCTCAAGTAATTTTTCTTGATAGTGACCCATGGGAAATTGGGAAAAATTTTCCTGTAGAAGTCGCTATGTTAGGAGATCCAAAAACTACCCTATCTAGAATGATTGAAGTCATCAAAAATTTGGAAAAAGATAGTGACAAAGAAATTATAGAAAAACGTCGTTTAACTGCAGAAAAAATTGCATTAGATAAAAAACAAAAAATTACTCCTAAAATAGAATTAAGCAAAGAAAGAGGAATGTCACGTTCCTCATTTATTGCAACAATTGGAGATGTAATCCCTGAAGGAACTGCCGTTATTGATGAGTCAATTACAACTGGTTGGGCTGGAATGCGGCAAGCAATAGCCAATAAAGCTGGTCACTACTTTGGAATGAAAGGAGGAGGAATTGGCTTAGGACTACCTACAACTTTAGGAGTCAAAAAAGCTATGCCAGATACACCCGTAGTTTGTATTTCGGGAGATGGATCATCAATGTACACTTTTCAAACTTTTTGGACAGCTGCTCATTATGGTTTAAATGCAGTTTGGATTATCGCGAATAACGGTAGTTATCGAATTTTAAAAGAAAGAGCAGTAAACTTAGGCGGAAAAACAAACGAGTTTCGAAAATTTGTTGCTATGGATTTACAAAATCCATCTATAGATTTTCAAAATCTCTCAAAAAGTTTAGGGGTCTCTTCTACAAGAGTTGAAACACCTGATGAACTTAAAGAAGCGATTCACTTGGCTCTCACATCTAATAAACCTCATTTGATTGACGCTCTTATCATTAATGATGAATTATAAAAGATAATACAAAATCATCATTTGCATTATCTTTTAATGATTTTTGTCACATTGATATAATAAACATCTTGACCTAACAGTAAAATAAATGAGAAAACGGGGTATAAACCTTTTTTAAATACTTGAAATTAAGCGATTCATTCGTCTAATCAGGAAAAATGAAATGTTTAGTGCTGAAAAAATGATTATTCTCACTTATAGTAGTTTTGCATATGCTGCATTACTATTTCTTCTCGCGAGTGGGCTATCACTTATTTTTGGTGTTATGCGAATTGTGAACTTAGCCCATGCTGCTTTTTTCCTCTTATCGGGCTATATAGCACTAGAATTCTACAACATTATTTATGGAACAGTTAGCATAATTCCAAGACTCATACAAATAGTGTCATGGGCAGTTGTATATTTTCTTTGGAAGTTTATGTCCAAAAAGATCACCAAAGGTAACTCTGCTCTTATTTTAATTTTGATATATATTGCAGCTGAAATAATTTCACTAACCTTATGGGGTTTCCCTATTTACGAGAAACTCTTTTTTGTAAAAATCCCTGTCAAAGCTGTAGATAAATTAAATATATGGATGTTGATCGGCGCCCTTATTTTTACAATCACTGTTATCTCACTTGCTGGTTTTTTTGTGGAAAGAGTTTTTCTTAGAACCCTTGGACAGGACACAATAGCTCAAGTTCTCGTCACAATAGGTTTTGCCTTTATTTTACAAGATGGTTCTTTATACATGTGGGGTGGAGATAATTATTTCTTTAATCTCCCAACTATGCTTAGTGGAAGTTTCACTATACAAGGACTAACTTTTGAAACATTCCGTTTATTTCTATTCATCGTTGCTTTAGTTGTAGCCCTTGCGCTCTATTTCTGTATTGAACGGACTAGGCTGGGTGCTATTATGCGTGCCACGGTAGATGACCCTGAAATGGCAAGAGGAATTGGAATTAACACAAACATAGTTTCAATGAGTATTTTTGCAATTGGAACTTCACTAGCTGCTATTGGAGGAGTCGTTGGAGCTTCTTTTTTAGGCGTTTATCCAGGACTTGATTTTGAAATTCTTCCTTATGCTTTTGCAGTTGTTATTATAGGTGGAATGGGTAGTCTTGGGGGGGCTCTCGTTGGGAGTATTCTTGTCGGATTAATCGAAAATTTTGCTACTGCTTTTTTCCCAGAGTTGAATTATTTTGCTCTTTTTGCCCCTATGGCAATTATATTGGCAGTAAAACCAACTGGTTTATTTGGTAAGGGGTAAACTTTGGAAAATAATATCCTTAAAAAATTTCTTATGCTATTTTTTGGTTTCCTAATTATTGGGGGAGTTACTCCCATATTGGATAAATACGTACCTCTCTCTCAACTTATCATGAACGAAATCCTTGTTTTTGCGGTTTTAGCAATGAGTCTAGATATTCTTATGGGATATACTGGCTTAGCTTCACTGGGACACGCTGCATACTTCGGAGTATCCTCTTATGCATGCGCTATAGTGATGACAAAAACAAGTTGGGTGACATCTTTTGCAGCCTATACCTGGGCACAAAATAACGGTCTTGGAATTATCTTCCTCTTGGTAATAGCAATCGTTGTGGCCCTTTTTTTCGCAGCCTTTTTTGGTCTTCTTGCAATAAGGGCAACAGACGTCTATTTCTTGATGATCACTCTATCTTTGGCTATGGTAGTTTGGGGACTTGCATACCGCTGGAGTGCAGTAACAGAGGGAGATAATGGAATCAATGTTCCTGGAAGACCTTCGCTATTTGGGATAAATTTAGATGACGATTATAACTTTTACTTTTTTACACTAGCTGTTTTTCTTATATGTTTCAGTATTATGTATCTTTTCGTGAACAGTCCATTTGGCAAATCGTTAGTCGGCATCAGAGAAAGTGAAGAGAGAATGAAAATGCTTGGTTATAACACCTGGCTTCATAAATATATAGCTTTCATAGTGGCAGGTATCTTTAGCGGCATAGCAGGATTTTTATGGACACTCTTTAATTTATTCGTGAGTCCTCCTGATTTAGAATTGATTACCTCTGCCGAAGCTCTTTTTATGGTTGCACTGGGAGGTCCAGCCACCTTACTAGGGCCGTTCATTGGAGCTAGTATCATTAAAATACTTCAACAGTTTGTAAGTATCTATGTAGAACGATGGCCTTTGATACTTGGCGCTATCTACATTTTGACAATCATGATCAGCAGATTATACAAGGTAGAAGGGATACTCGGTATTTTTAGTAAAATACGTAATTCATCAAAAGAAATGGAAAAGTAGTAATTATTTTTTTTTTCACATAACGGAGGGTTCCAAATGTTGAAAAAACTAGTTCTATTAGTAGCAGTAATTGCGCTTAGTTTTACTTTTTCGGTAAAAGATGCGACTTCGGCGGAAAAAGAATTTCGGATTGGTTGGCTTGCTGCAAAAACTGGTTGGGCAGCACAAATTGGTAAAGACATGACAAATGGTTTTAAAATGTACTTAGAGCAGCAAAACTATAAATTTGGTCCATTGAAAGTGAAATTTATATATGAAGATAATTTAGCAAAACCACCGGTAAACGTTAGAAAAGCAATGAAACTAATCAAACGTGATAAAGTTCATCTTTTCTCGGGTGGTCTACTTGCTAGCACAGGGTATGCACTTGCTCCTCTAGCTGAAAGAACTAAGGTACTATATATTTCACCAATTCCAGCTGCAGATGACCTAACTCAAAGAAAAAGATATAAAAACTTTGTTCGGTTAGGTTTCACTAGTAGTCAAAATAGTCATCCACAAGGTCAATGGGCTTGTGAACAAGGATTTAAAAAAGTTGTGACTATTGCTGCTGATTACGCTTTTGGTTATGAAACCGTAGGTGGTTTTCAAAAGACTTTTGAAGCGTGTGGCGGTAAAATCATTAAAAAATTATGGCCAAAAATAGGAACAAAAGATTTCGCTCCTTATCTTGCTAAATTCCCAAAAGATTTGGATGCAGTTTTCACGTTAATGGTAGGCGGTATGTCACTATCCTTTCCAAAGCAATTTAGGGGAGCTGGATTTAAAGCTCCTATGCTAGGTGGAATCACTAGCGCTGATGAGTTCATCTTGCCAAATATGGGAGATGAAGCAATTGGATATGTAACAGCTGGTCAATACAGTGCTGCATTGGACACAAAAAAGAACCTAGCATTCGTTAAAGAATATCAAAAACGATACGGAAAAATGGCTTCCTACTATTCCGAAAGTTGTTACACAGCTGCGTTGTTCATACACAAAGCTTTAGAAAAAATTAATTATAAATACGATAGAGATAAATTTAAAGCTGCTATAAGGTCCCTAAGAGTAGATGCAATTAGAGGGCCTGTTTACTTAGACAAATATGACAATCCAGTGCATAACGTCTATATTAGAAAAGTTGTTAGAATTCCTGGAGACTATAAAGGATTAGGTGTTAAACCAAATTCTCTTTGGAATAAAGTTATCAAGACTTACCCAGCAATAGGGCAATTCTATCCAGATTCTGCAGAGAAATTCCTAAAACAACCCGTTTACAGCAAGAATTATCCTGCATGTAAACATTGCAGATAAATTGTAACTATGTTTGCCGCTTGATTTTTCAAGCGGCAAACAATTTTTTAAATAGGATAGAAATTGAATAATCAGGAAGTGGCTTTACAACTTGAAAATGTGACTAAAGAATTCGGCGGTCTAACTGCAGTTAATGACGTTTCGTTTTCACTTAGTCCCGGAGATAGAAGAGGTATACTCGGTCCAAATGGAGCCGGAAAAACTACTCTCTTTCATCTTATAACTGGAGTTATACCCATCACTAGGGGCAAAGTAACTCTTTACGATCAAGATGTTACTAACTGGCCTACACATAAAAGAGTCGAACTAGGTCTTGCAAGAACATTCCAGATAACTAGTCTTTTTTCTGGTCTAAGTGTTTATGAGAATGTTCTTCTAGCTGTTCAGGGACTTTCTAAAACAAAAATGGTCATGTTTAGACCATTATCAAAATTCAGAAATCTTCATGATAAAGTAGAAGAATTACTAACAGCATCTCAATTCTGGGAAAAAAGAAATACACGAATTAAAAATCTTTCACATGGAGAACAAAGACAACTAGAAATAGTGCTTGCACTAGCAAGTGAACCAAAAGTTCTGATGCTTGATGAGCCAACTGCAGGATTAGCTACAGGAGAATCTGCCGAAATGGCAAATTTCCTAAATTCGTTAAATAAAGATATTGCAATTTTAATTATCGAACATGATCTAGATGTTATATTTGATGTCGCTAAACATATTTTAGTTTTACATTATGGACAACTCTTGACAGATGGCAGTGTAGACGAAGTTAGAAATAATCAACAAGTACAAGAAATTTACTTAGGACAGGGATAATGGATACATTACTAAGTGTTCAAGAAATACATACATATTATGGCGATTCCTATGTACTCCAAGGTATGAGTGTTGAGTTAAAAGCAGGGGAAGCACTCGGAATTCTTGGAAGAAATGGAATGGGTAAAACTACTCTTGTTAATTCTATTATGGGTTTTGTACCCCCAAGAGGCGGAAAGATTATTTTTAAAGATAAAGAAATTACTAAAACTTCGAGTTATGAAATTTCTGATATCGGAATAGGGCTATGTCCACAGGGTAGACGTATTTTCCCAACTCTTTCCGTAAGAGAAAATCTAATAGTTGCAGAACAGAAAAAAGGCACTGCACGTTGGAATACAGATGCGATTTATGAACTTTTCCCTAGATTAGGGGAAAGAAAATCACAACAAGCGGGTTCTTTGTCTGGTGGAGAACAACAAATGCTAGCTGTCGGTAGAGCACTTATGACAAATCCTGATTGTTTAATTTTAGACGAACCCTCTGAAGGACTAGCCCCTCTTATAATACAAGATCTTGGAAATGCTATACGTTCTTTAAAAGAAGAAGGATTGTCTATCCTTTTGGTTGAGCAAAATGCTCCATTTGCAATTAAAACAGTAGATAGAGTAAATGTCATAGAAAAAGGGAAAGTGGTTCTCGATACATCTCCAGATGAATTATGGAGCAACGAACAGGTCAAAAAACAGTATTTAGGTATTGGATAGAGACATCTAATACCCTATTTCTCTAATTTTTCAATAATTCTATCAGGTGATAAAGGTAATATTGTAAATCGTTTTCCTGTTGCGTCAAAAAGAGCATTTGCGACTGCGGCAGCCGTAGGTACATTTACCTGTTCGCCAACACCTTTAGCGCCGTAAGGACCATTTGAGTAATGATCTTCTACTATATATCCCTTGATACAATCAGGAATATCTAATCCAGTCGGAGCCAAATATCCGTGCATATCAGGGTTAGACATTACGCCATCTTTTTGAACAATTTCTTCCATAAGACAAAAACCAAGGCCCATGTAAACACCACCTTCTATCTGCTGTAAAACACCCATAGGATTAATAGCTTTTCCTACATCATGGGCAGCCCATACACCGACTATCTCAATTTCTCCTGTTTCAGAATCTAATAGAATTTCCGCGACTTGTGAACCAAAACCATATACTTCATATGGTTCTCCTAAGCCAGTTTCCTTATCAATTTTTGCGGGCGGGGCAATACTATCTGATGCTCCTAAAAGCTTTAACTCATCAGAAACAAAACCCTTTGCAATATCCTGCAGATTAATTTCTTTACCTATCAAAGATTTAGATCGTACTACACCATCAAACAATTCAAGATCCCCCGGATTTGCTTCTAATAAAAAACCAGCTAAACGAAGTAATTCATCTTTCGCTTTTATAGATGCATTAAGAACTGCTTTGCCACCTTGCATCGTGATCCGAGAACTTGAACTAGTTCCACCAAAAGGGTCTAACGAAGTATCTACATTCTCCATCATAATTTGTTCAAAAGGGATATCTAGTGTTTCAGACGCAATTTGATTTAATACTGTTTTACTCCCCTGTCCAAAATCAACTACACCAGCAGCAACTTGAATTTTTCCTTTTGATGTCAAAAAAACGTGAGCCTCTGCAGGAGAATAAGCATTCCCAGTCCCATATAAACAGCTCGCAACTCCAATTCCTCTTAATCTTCCGTCAGTTTCAAGTTGATTTTGACTTCTTTTTGATTTCCAATTTGAAACGGTTTCAACCTTCTTAAGAGACTCCATCAAACCAACACTTTCAGTTAAAACTTGATTCCATGCAGTTTTAGTCTTCTTCTGAAGACCATTTTTTATTCGAAAATGGATGGGATCAATTTTAAGCAAACTAGACAATTCATCTATTTGTTGTTCGCAAGCGAAATGTACTTGTGGACAACCTGGACCTCTCATCTGACCACCATAGGGATTATTTGAATGAACACAATAAACATCTACTCTTACATTCGGAATCTGGTAAGGACCTGGAGAATGATACAAAGCTCTTTTAAAAGCAGGAGGAGTATCTCCTCCATTAGCAACATACGCTCCTTTATCCAACCAAATTTCAATTTCACATGCCATCAAAATTCCGTCTTTCGTAGAACCAAGACGACTACGAACAACTGAAGGATGCCTTTTTGTTGAACCAATCATACTTTCTTCTCTTGAATATACCAGTTTCACAGGTCGTCGAGATGCACGAGCCAAAAGAGAAGCTCTCAAACAAACATCCAAGCTAGCCTCACTCTTACCCCCAAATGCCCCACCAGGAGTTGTTTGCTTAAATCGAACTGCACCTTCCCCAACAAGTCCTAAGATACGAGCAACATTTTGACGTACAAGAAATGGTTGTTGGGTAGAACCCCAAATTTGGAACTCTCTATCAGTAAGAGGCATAGCGATAGCAGACTCTACCTCCAGATAGAAATGATCGATCGCGGGGGTTTTATATTCTTTTTCTACAACTAAATCAGAAAGCTCAAATCCTTTATTTAAATTTCCCTTACGAATTTTTCCATGATTCAATAAATTCCCACCTGGAAAAAGAATCGGTGCATTTTTCTTTAACCCATCCACAGGATCATCAGTTACCTTCAAAACTTTATATTCGACAATAATGTTTCTTAACGCTTCATCTGCAGCTTCATTTGTCTCTGCCGCAATCAACGCAACAACATCACCCATATAACGAACACGATCTTTCACTATTAGAGGCGTACTTCGAACATGCTCTGTCATCCTTGGTTCATCTTCAAAATCATTTCCTGTAAGAATACAAACAATCCCAGGAATTTTTTTTGCTTGCTCTATATCTACGGAAACAACAATTGCATGCGCATGCTTAGTTCGAAGAGCGCGCCCTATAAGTACTTTCTCAGGAACAATATCATCTAGATAAAATGTTTCGCCTGTTGCTTTTTCTTTTGTATCAATGAATGGCTGTACTGTCCCAACTACAGCACCACCCATATCTTTTGCTTCGGCCATATAGAACCTCATTCAAAACAGAAATCGTATATTTAATTTTTTATAAACACGCGTATTATAATAGGAAAATTTAATAAACACTAATCTCCCAAAAAGGAAAATAAATTGTTGTTTCACGAAAAATCTTCCTCAAGAGTTTTCATGATTTGTATCATTTGTTTTTTTATTCATTTAACTAGTTGTTCTAATCTCCAACACCAAAATGAAGATAATCTTTCTTGGTCTAATTGGGGGGAGATGATTACACTAAATCCAAAAACCCAAAATTGCATAACAATCACAGCCCCTCATGGAACAAACGATGTGCGAACTGATCTTATGGTAGAAAGAATCTCTAAAAAAGGAGGTTTTCCCGCAGTAATTGCGACTGGTTTTGTCGAAAAAGATGGACTTATACGAAATAGGATTAATGTAAACCGGCCTTCTGAAAAGTATAATTCCGGATCCACAAAAATGCATTTTTTCTCAAAAAGATCTGAATTAGTTTATAAAGAATTTTTAAAAAGAGTTCTTGAAATCCATAAAAATCGTGACAAAAATCTTTATGTAGAAATTCATGGACAATCTAAATTTCCACAAGAAATAGAAATCGCTACAAAGGGAATCTCATTGAATGACGCAAAAAATTTTCTGCAACTTTGGGAAAAAAATAAGAACTTCACAAAAAAATCAAAAAAACTCTTCAAAAATATCGAATTACGAATTGAACCCCTTCACTCTATTTATTATAAGGCAACAGATAACAAAGATTTTGGAGTTATATCAAAGGTCAAAAAAGTTTTACATATAGAATTACCAAAAGTTTTGAGAATAATACCAGAAAATAGAATATTAACTGCAAAATTAATTACAAAAGTACTAATAGAATTCAAAAGAAATACTTGTTATTAAAAAAAAGTTAAAAATGAAAAAAATTTTTCTAGTTATAATTTTACTAAACTTAGTCCCTTCTCATACAGCCTCTTCCTTTCAAATAGAACATAAAAAAATATTAAATATTCAAAAAATACGTACAATTTGGGGGAAAAAGATTCAATGGAAAAATTGCCCTCGAATAATTAGACCAAGCAAAAACATTGACGTAACACCTTATTACGGAAACAAAGAAATGTGGAAAAAAACAGTAAAACCTTACTATCAATATGCCGAAAAAGTATCATTCCTCACGGATTTATATATCATTAGCAAACCAGAAAACATCAAAATTGCACAATGTGCTCTAAGTTGGCTACATTTATGGGCAGAAAATTTAGCTATGACTGGACAACCAATAGTAGGTAATCAAAGTATCTACGTTCGAAAATGGCTGAGCGGTTCAATTGCAATGTCATATTTTAAATTACAAAATTTAAAATTCCTAAATGAAAACAAGAAAAGACG
>CAYWAX010000033.1:0-13931 GCA_964456425.1 uncultured Nitrospinaceae bacterium
TTTCTAGAAAATCTATCCCAGCTATTTCTAATCCACAACATGTGGCGGCTCTTAATGACAATTCTTCTATTTCATCATTTAGTTTATACTCAGTAAAAGTTCCACCACGATTATGATTCGATCTAAATTCGTTTTTGGAAACTAAACGTCTTACGCAACCAATAACTTTCTTCCCCAAAACCATAACCCTTATATCACTCATAGGGAGTGTAGGGATAAATTCCTGCACAATAGTGTCTTGTTGAAGGGTCCACATTACATCAGCAATAGATTGAGATTCTTCAATTTTAGATATTTTCATTACCCCATTTCCTTGAGAACTTCTTGGAAGTTTTATAATAACAGGCATACCGCCAACATTTTCTAAAGCTGTTTCCAAAAAATTTGGATTAGGAGAAAAAGAACTATTTGGAATAGGTAAACCTTTAAAAGCCAAAAATTGTAGAGTATTAATTTTATCCCTAGCAATTAAAATAGATTCGGGAGTATTGATTACTTTAGAACCAGCAAGGTTAAAATGTCTTAATAAATTCAATGAATGATCAGAAATTCCTGCACCCAAACGTGGAAGAATAATATCAGGACATTTGAATTCACTATTGGAATACTTTAGTGAAAGATCGCCATCTTTAATATTTAGCAAAAATTGATATGGATCAAGAATTTCAATTTTATGCTTACGAATTTTGGCAGAATCATAGATACGTCTCACACTATAAAGAGTTTTATCACGACAAATAATAACTATGTGCATTTTTAAAATCACTATAAAGAAATAAAAACATTATATTCTAAAAATACAAAAAAAGGGGGCTTCCCCCTCTACAATTTTATCACCGGTTGGTTTTTAAAATAGAGGGGGAGGAAAGCAAGCATGACAATTGAATTGTCAAGGCAGGCTAATACTCATACCTCTATATATGCAAATTTCGTGCCAACTTTCAAAAATTAACTATAACTTATTGTAATTAAATACATTAATTCATTATTATTATATAAATTAAAGTATAAATTCATACAATATAATACGATATATCGTATTATATCTAAATATCGTATTATATTGTATGAATTGAATTAAATTTAACCAATTAAAATATCAAATAAATAAGTTGTTAAAGAATATTTTTATAAAAAATTTATTTTTATCTATAAAAACATGAAAAAATTCAATCTTTTTTCATGTTTTTTAGCTTGCCAATCTCTTTGAAATTGAATTTTATTTTTGAACTTTTAAATGAATGGATATCGAAACATATAATTACGATATATCGTAATTATAAATGTAAAATAACTAGTCCTTTTTTCAAGGATACTTTGTAGGTTTCTATAGATGGATCTTGTTCTTTTTCAACAGTAACAGGGTAGGTTTTCACTCTAAGTTTATGAGGATTAAAAATAGATTTTCCAGTTTGAATATCAAATTCCCATCTGTGCCAAGGACAAACTAAAATTTCACCGTCCCTTTCGTAATTATATTCTTGAGGTTTTTCGGATGTCATCATTCCTCTTACTGGTCCTAGACATAGGGGTGCTCCTTGATGTGGACAACTGTTTCGTAACGCATAAAATTTTCCATCTATATTAAACACACCAACAGATCTTCCTTCAAGCTGAACAATTTTTCTTGCTCCTGGGGGAAATTCATCTAGTTTTGAAATAATATGATCTGCCATACAGATTTTCTTTTTTCTATTTTGAGTTTATTCTTATCCTGTATTCCTTAACAACGGAAGTACTTCTTTTCCAAAAATTTCTGCTTCTTCAAGATGTGGCCAACCATTCATAATAAATCTAGATACTCCTGCATCTATATATTCCCTTATTTGCGAGGCTACCATTTCTGGAGTTCCTACAATCATAGTTCCAGCACCCTGCCTCACGGAATTTACTCCCATATAAATTGAATCAGTCAACCAAGGCCCTTTTTTATCTGCTAACTCACTAACCCTTCTTTGAGTAACGGACTCAGAAGCGCGTATACTTGCTCCCCAATTCTGATCTTTCTTAACTATGCTTTTTTTTACTATCTCTTCAGCAGCCTTCCGGGCTTCTTTTTTTGTTTCTCTAACACAAACTAGATGTCGTATACCAAAACTTAGCTTTTCTTTTCGTTCAAACCTTGATGAAAGATTAACTACTTCCTTAATATCTTTTGCTATTACATCTGATTCTACAGCATGCACTACATGTACATCTCCATATTTTGCAGCAACTTTTTTTGCACCTTCTGAAGCTCCTGCCATAAAAAAATCTGGCATATTTTCAATTCCTAAAACAGGAAAAATTTTTCCATCTTTAATAGAAAAATAATTGCCTTTAAAATTCAAAGAGGATGGATCTGTAAGTAAACGCAAAGTCAATTCCATAAACTCTTCATTCACTTTATATCTTTCGTCATGTTCCATATGATACCCATACCTTTTCAAATCGGGTGAATTTGAACCTGCGACAACATTCAATGAAATTCTCCCTTTATTTAGAAAACTAAAACTACTAATTTGCTGCGCAGCATACGTGGGACCTACAACACCTGGCCTAAACGCTATCAAGAATTTTATTTTTTTGGTACGATTTGCAATAGCAGCAGACAATGTCCAAGGGTCTACGCAGTGGGTGCCAGTTGGAACTAATATATTACGAAAACCCGCTTCTTCCGCAGCACTAGTTACTCTGATTAAATATTCTAAAGTAGGAGGCCTCTCAGGAGAGAGTTGTATAACTGAATCGCCATCTCCTGCTCTGGTTGAACATAAAGCCCAGTTAAACTCAACAGTCATATCCTGCCTCTAGGTTTACTTTAGAATATTATTTTTAATCCATTGTAGCTGTAGAAGGTGGCCAATCTTCAGATATATTTTTAAAAGAAAGATAAACCATTTCTTCAGAACCAGTATTTTTAAATTCATGTTCAGTACCAACTGGAACATGAACTATATCTCCAGCAGAAACGTTCTTTTCTTCATCGCCCACTCTAAACCAAGCTGTCCCGGAAACAATATTAATTAGTTGCTCGCATCCATGGGTATGGGGTCGTGCTAATCTGCCAGGCTGGCTGACAGAACGATTTAACGTAATATTATCGCCTATAATGATACTTCCCTGAGAATCCGAAGGTTTAGCTAGATTTTTTTGATTCATTTCTTCCCAACGATAAAACGGCATGGCCAACTCCTTTTCTTTTAAAAATTTAAATTTTATTCAAATTTTGCAGAATTATTTGTTGACGTAACTCTATCACAATCATAGTATGTGGTAACCATTTCTACATTATAAATTTAAATATAGACTAATTTTAAATTCGTTTGTCAAAATCGAATGTTATTTTTTAATAGAATCACTTTTTTAATTTATAAATGGAGGAGAAATAGTGTTTTCGAGAAAAAGTATATTTATCGCGGTTTTAAGTTTTATGGTTTTTTCCGCGCCAGTTTTCTTTGCTAATGAAGCCTTAAGTGCGGGCAAGCAGTACGATTTAGCTGTTGGTAGCCTCAGGGGAACAATGGGTAGACTGGGAGCTGGCTTAGCTAACGTTATTAACAAAAACAACAAAGATTTTGGTCTAAGTGTAACTCCTGGTGGAGGAAGAGCTAACCCTGCGAGAATTGGTGGTGGTGGTGCAGATTTTGGCTACTCATTTTCTAACTTTAGTGCTAATGCACTAACAGGAAAAGCTCCATATAAGAAATCCTATCCAAATCTTAGAGGAATCGCTAAATTTTGGGATTCTTGTTATCACCAATATGCAGCAAAAGAACTATTTGATGCAGGAATTACTAGTTGGAGAAAAATTATAGAATCCAAAAAACCTCTTAAGCTAGCACCTGCAAAAAAAGGAACTAGCACAGAATATGTTGCTAGTCAGATTGTTAAGCATTATGGAACTAGCTATAAAGAACTTACAAAGCGTGGGTATAAATTAACATTCCCCGGAGCTGGTGGAATGTCACGTGCTATCCGTGCACGTCAAATTGATTTTTATTTCCATAACTCTGGCGATCCTAATGGTGCAGGAATTCAAGCAGCACAAGGAAGAGATCTTGTATTTTTAAATATGGACAATGATGTCAAAAAACTTCTTGCTGACATGAACTTTAAACCTTGCGCTATTCCTGGTGGAATTTATAAAGGAAACTCAAAACCAACATACTCAATGGGTCTTTCTGGTGTTCTTTTAACAACTACAAAAATGGATGCAAAAACAGTTTATTCTCTACTAAAAATAATGAGTTCAAATTTAAAAACATTAGGAAGCGTTCATAAAATTTACAAAAAATGGAAACCAAGTGTTGGCGCTGCGCACATGGGAGTTCCAATGCATTCAGGTGCTAAAAGATTTTATAAAGAAGCTGGAGCACTATAAACTAAGTAAAAAAGAAGTTCTTTCGTAAAATAGAAATAGGAAACAATGGAAGATATTTGGGAAAATTTAAGAAAAAGAAGTCCTCTTGAGCATGTAATATTTTTTATAGCAGTACTTATGTCTGTTTTCCATGTTCAAGTTGCCTATAGCGGTGGATACGAGCCTATTTTTCAGAGGGCACTATCGTTTCTATTTGGTATGATTCTAATTTTCTTAATCTTTCCTATCAGTAAATCCGAGGAGGGAGAGTCTGTTTCGGCTTTTGGTCGAAAAACCTCTCCCTTCTTTTATATTTCCATTGTCTTATTAGTAATAGTAATACTTTCAATAGGTTATCCTATACTTTTCACAGAATATTTCCTTGGCACTGATGAACTTGAAAGAATCTATTACGTTACACCACTTACATTCATGGATATGTTTCTTGGTACAGCCGTTCTTTTATTAACTCTAGAGGCTGCAAGAAGAACTATCAATAATGCACTTCCCCTAATAGGCTTGTTCTTTTTAGTATATTCTTATTTTGGTCCTTATTTCCCTTGGTGGTTTGGCCACAAAGGGGCATCTTTCATGCATATTATAGACCATCAATACATGACTTATGACGGACTTTGGACAGCTCCCTTAAGCGTATTTTCGGTTTATATTTTCCTATTTATACTTTTCGGTGCTTTTTTAGATCGAATGGGTGCAGCTACTTTCTATGTTCAATTATCTACTGCAGCGGCAGGTAGGTTAAGGGGAGGTCCCGCAAAATCAGCTATTTTTGCAAGTGCGATGACAGGGACTATTATGGGTAGCGCCAACGCTAATATAGTAACGACTGGATCTTTCACTATTCCTATGATGAAAAAAACTGGTTTTAAGCCAGAAATTGCTGCAGGAATTGAAACAGCAGCTTCAACTGGTGGTCAGATTATGCCCCCAGTTATGGGAGCCTCTGCCTTTCTAATTGTCGAATTCACTGGAATTTCCTACTGGGAAATTGTAAAAGTTTCTATTTTACCTGCAGTTCTATATTTTTATTCTGTTTATGCCGTAGTTCATTTAGAAGCTCGTAAAGCAGGTCTAGTTCCTCTTAGCAAGGATCAAGTTGAACCTGTATGGCCTATTTTAAAACAAGGCTGGTACTTTCTTCTACCTCCAATTGTTATTATCGCTGTTTTAATGACAGGAAGACCCGTTCCTTACGCTGGCTTAGCAGGAATTCTATGCGTCATTTTATTGGCAGGCTTAAAAGGTGCTGCGCAACTTATTAGAACCAAAGCATCGATAGAGCGAGTTCTCAAAACGGTTATTTATGGACTGTGGAATATTGTAGAAGCGATGGCCCAAGGAGCAAGACAATCTCTTGCAATCTGTGCAGCAGTGGGAGTAGTAGGAATAATCATTGGTGCCTTATTCCAAACTGGATTAGGACTAAAATTCTCAGAAATCGTTACTGCCCTTTCATATGGATATCTTTTTCCAGGAATTATTTTAGTAGGAGTAGCTTCTTTTGTTCTAGGAATGGGACTACCCACAAGTGCCGCATATATTGTTCTCTCGGTTGTTGCAGTTCCCGCATTACTTGATCTTGGAGAAAGCTATGGAATGACTCTATTAGCTGCACATTTAATAGTATTTTGGTACAGTCTCGATAGTTGCTTCACCCCACCAGTGTGTGTTCCAGCTTATACTGCTGCTGGAATTGCTGATGCTAACCCAAGTAAAGCCGCTTGGGCTTCTTTTAGAACAGCGAAGGGAATGTATGTAATTCCATTTATGTTTGCCTATACTCCTATTCTTTTAATTTCTGAACCAATTCCTCTATTTGAAACTTTTACTGCTGCATTGTTCGGTTTTACTAGTCTTGCAGCTGCAATAGTTGGGCATATGTATCTTAAATTAAAAGTAGGAGAAAGATTTTTCTTAGGTTTCGCAGCTGCACTAATGTTCTGGCCTGCAATGACAATCTTTGGAGTTTATCTACCTTCTATAGCACTACATCTTGCGGGACTTCTTCTTTTGGGAACTTTCTTCCTACTTCAAAGAAATGCATATTTAAAATTAAATAATTCAGTTTAAATTAAGTAGAAATATCTTCTATATAATATTTTCTCTGTGACTGAATTCCAAGTTTTTTCATGCGACTATAAAGGGTAGTGGGTTTCATACCTAATATTCTGGCAGCACCTCTTTTTCCTGCAACTACGCCTTCCGTTTTTTCTAAGACCTTTGCAATATATCTTCTTTCCATTTCATCAAGAGGATAAAATATATCGCCATCTCTTGTAATATCATTATGATGTTCCCCGATCATTTGCCTGTCAAAACGAAGTATATCTCCCCTTCCTAAAACAAGACCTCTTTCTACAACGTTTTCTAATTCTCTGATATTCCCAGGCCAATCATAAAACATGAGACGTTCAAGAGCTTTTTTTCCAACTCTTTTTACATTTCTGTTTAGTCTTTTGCCATGTTTATTAATAAAATGTTCAATAAGTATAGGAATATCTTCTTTCCGTTCTCTAAGAGGAGGAACCTGAATAGGAATTACATTAAGCCTAAAGTATAAATCACTTCTATATTTACCTTTGCTTACCTCTTCTTCAAGATTTCTATTTGTAGCAGCAATAATTCTGGTATTAATTTTTATTGTCTTATTTCCACCAACTCTTTCAAATTCTCTCTCTTGCATAACTCTAAGGATTTTTACTTGTGCTTCAGTTGAAATTTCTCCAATTTCATCCAAAAAAATTGTCCCATTATGTGCTAATTCAAAACGTCCTATCTTTTGACCAATTGCTCCCGTAAACGACCCTTTTTCATGACCAAAAAGCTCGCTTAATAAAAGCGTTTCCTGTAACGCCGCGCAATTCACTTTCACTAAAGAGCGTGCTTTTCTAGAACTTAAATTATGAATTGCGCGAGCAATCAGTTCTTTACCAGTCCCAGTTTCACCAGAAATTAAAATGGTCACTTCACTTTCAGCAACTTTACTAATTAAATTCTTAACTCGTTCTATTTCCTTGCTGCTCCCAATCAATTCATCGAAATTATGAATTTCCCTTAATTCAGTTCTTAAGGATAAAGTTTCATTTTTCAGTTCTTCACGATTAGCCTCTAACTCTGCAAAGGTTCTTGCATTAGAAACAGCTATTGAAACGGAAGGAGCAAGTTCCGCAAGAAATTCGGCCATTTCAGATGTAAATCGATCAGGAGAAAAACTCGAAACTGATAAATTTCCAAAAATTTCTGTTCCAAATTGCAAGGGAACCCTTATTCCGCTCCGAATTCCTCGTTTAAGAACTATTTCATCATCTACAAAACGAAGTTTTTTTTGAAGATCTTCGTAAACAAAATAGCGTACACTTTGGATGTTTTTTTTAAACCACCCTAGAGTAGCACCATCTATAGAAATATCATTATGCGGATAACTTAGAGTTTTACTTCCTGAAGTAATATTAGTCCAAGTACAAGTTTTTCCATCAGCATTTTCAAGAGTTAATGCAGTATGATCTAAAGGGAAAATTTCTCTTAACTCAACAGCTAGACGTCCTAAAACAACATCTAAATCCAAACTAGAATTTAGAATATGTCCTACTTTCTGAACTATTTCATAACGTTCTTTTGTTGAAAGTGTATGAATCGCCAAGCTCAAGAACTCCTTTTAGCTTGTATTAAAAAATTTAATAAACAATAATTTATAGTAATTCTATTTCTTTTTGTAATCACAATAATTTGTTTGCTAAATTAGTTTTAATCAATATAACAATATTAAACCAGAGGGCTTAAGATTGCCAGAAAAAGAAAATGCGATTTCTCTATATTTTCATATTCCATTTTGTACCGCAAAATGTGGGTATTGCGATTTTAATTCTTATGCATTACAGAACCTAATAGATAGAGAACAAGTAGACAGTAAACATTGGGCTTCACAATATACAGATGCATTGATTATAGAAATTAAAAATAGGGTTGAAGAGTTACATCTTACAAAAAGAAAGGTCCAATCCATTTTTTTTGGTGGTGGAACACCTTCTTTATTTCCCCCAGAAGAAATCCAAAGAATTTTAGAAGCCTCGAATGAATTTTTTGATTTAATTTCTCATCCAGAAATCTCACTTGAAGCGAATCCGAACTCTTCGGATTATAATTTATTTAAAAATCTGAAAAAAATAGGAATTAACCGTTTAAGTTTCGGTATTCAATCATTTAACGACAAACTTTTAAAAAATTTAGATAGAATACACTCTGGAAAACAAGCAAAAAACGCTTTCTATTTAGCTAAAGAAGCAGGCTTTGAAAATATTTCTATTGATTTAATGTTCGGAATACCCTTTCAAACCAAAGAAATTGCCAATTCTGATATACAAACTGCTGTTAATTTAAATCCCAAACATATTTCTGCATACGAGCTTACAATTGAGCCTGGAACTTCTTTTCATGCACTGCATATGAAAGGAAAATTAAATGGATTAATAAGTGAGAGTCTTAGTTTAGAAATGTGGGAAATGAGAGATAAAATTCTTCATAATTCAGGTTATGAGCAATATGAGATAAGCAATTTTGCAAAATCAGGATTTAAATGTAAACACAATCTAAATTACTGGAAACGAGGGGATTATTTAGGGATTGGTGCTGGGGCACACTCTCTTATAGAAAATCAACGTATTTGGAATCATCTTCGTCCCGACACTTATATTAAAAACTCTCAATCTCCCACAGCAGGTAAAGAAAAAATAAAAGATGAAAAAAAAATATTGGGAGAATCCTTAATGTTAGGGCTAAGGCTAAAAGAGGGGCTTTCATTATCAGAATTAAAGGAAAAAACAGGTCTTGATACTGAAATTTTATTTAAAAAAAGTTTCGAAGATTTTTATAAAAACAAATTATTAATCAAGGATAAGGAAAAGTTAAAACTAACAAAAAAGGGTATGCTTTTATCAAATCAAATTTTCACTTCTCTATTGTAATGCATTGCTACTTTTCAAACGAAAAGATTTAACTAATTTTTCTCCCATCTCGGGAGATGCAAGAATAGTTTTATGCCCTGCAAAAACTACTTTCCCAAAACTAGAACCTTTTGGTCTTCTGAGATTTTCAAAAGGCAAATAACTTACTCTAACTTTAGTGCTTTCTTTCGACTTACAATAAAAAGCAGCTATAGACGCGGCCTGTAGTATCATTTTCGACTTATTATCTTTTTTTATATATTTCTTTTCTGCTCTTAATAAAATATGACTCCCTGAAACATCTCTTGCATGAAACCATAAATCATCCTTGCTTCCAATATTTCTCAGTATCATCTCATTGCCAAGAGAATTTTTTCCTGCAAAGATTTCATAACCTTCTGGAAATTTAAAATGAAAATAGGGCTTTGCTTTTTCTGTTTTTTCTCTAGACATCTCTCCCTTTTGTGAAAAATTCAATTCAAGAAATTTATAACTATTTTCTAAATCTAAAAAATCATTAATTGTCTTAGATTTTTCTATATCCAAGACAATAGTTTTTAAGTATGTAATTTCTTCTACAATCATTTTCAAACGCTTCTTTGCAATAATTCCCATACGCTTATATTTTTTATATTTTCTATAATAACGTTCTGCATTCTGCGTTACTGAATATCTGGGATTGATATCAATATACACTTTTTCATCATTTTTAATTACATAAAAAGAATTGCACTTTGGAGAGATATTCTGAAGATTTGCAATAACTAAATCTCCTCTTGTTTTAAACTCTTTTTGTTTTTTAGATTTTTCAATATCTAATTTTATTTGATTTCTTGTTTTCTCTTTTCTTTTAATTTTAGAAAGCAAAAAATCATTTAATTTCTTTTTTTTATCTGCCAAATCAAAATTATCAATTTGCTGTGAAAAATAAATTTCGGCAGCATCGTTCATTCGATCAAATAACTGAAATTTATAAGACTTGTCTAACAATTCTCCATAAGCCAAAAGTTTGCTTGTATTATTTTCAGAAAAAACTATTGCAGGACTAAAAGAGTAAGAAAAATATGAATTTCTAATTTGTTTCAATAACTGCAATAAACTTTTGTTGTTTTGTGAAATAATTTTGGCAAAGCTTGGACTGATTCCTAATATGTTTTCAACTAATATATTTTGAAACCATTCTAAATTTGAACTATTTCTTCTCTTTCTTTTAAAAACCTTTTCAATGAAAATATTATCTAACTGATCTAATGTTTTTTTATCTTGCAGGGGTGGTAGGATATATTTAGGACTTGATCTCTTTTCATCCAAGAGAACTTTATTCCTCCTTACTCTCTTTACTGAATCAATTATCTTTCCTGTTTTTCCATCTAAAAGTAAGATGTTGCTTGAAAGGCCGAACAACTCAATTATCAAAGCATAAGATTTTGATTCTTGAGATTTTGAAATAAAAGAGATTTGAACAATCCTTTCCCATCTTCCGGAATGTATTTTTGTTACAATCGAACCCTCTAAATATTTTTTTAAAGTTTCTGTAAATTTAGATTTTCTCTTCGCAGAAGGTATTCTCTTTGTAGTCAAATGCAAACGAGAAGACATATCTTGGGCTGAAATAAGTAAATTATGTTCACCATTTTTTCGAGAATAAAAGTTAAGGATGAAATTAAATTTACTTATCTCTTTAATTTGAACTAGTTTTGCGTAGTTTATCAGGGGATATATTTCTCCACAGATTGCCCTGACTACAAATGCATCCATAATTTTCACTTATATAATTTGGTAAAAACATAAAAAAACAGTACTTAAAAATTTAACCTTAGTGTAAACTTTTTTATGATAACAACTATAACAAAGGTTCTTTATGACGTCTAAAAGTATGACAGGTTACGGAAATTCAGAATTTATATTAAAAAATGGTGATTCAATATGTGTTGAAGTTCGATCGGTTAACCATCGATTTCTCGACATATCAGTTAAAGGACCAAGATGGACAATATCTTTAGAAAAGGAAATACGTGAAAAAATAAAAAAAGACTTTTCTAGAGGCAGATTTGACGTATATATAACTCATATAAAGGATGGAGATCAAAAAACTAGTCTGAATTATAAATCAACAGATTTTCTTATTAAATCACTTCAGAAATTACAAAAAGAATTTCATATTGAAGGAAAAATAGATTTAAATTTGATTTCTCAATTTCAAGAATTTCTAAAACCTTTAGAAATTGAAATACTACCAGACAAAATCCGAATAAATTTAATCAAAACACTATCAAAATCTCTTTTGAACTTGAGAACTATGAGAATAAACGAGGGAAACGAACTTCATAAAGATGTAGAAAAAAATTTAAAAAATATAAAAACTAATTTAAAAAAAATACAAGATTTGTTTCCAAAGGCCAGGCAAAAAATGCAGGAGAGAGTAGAAACAAGAATTTCAAAATTATTCAACAAGATTCAAATTGACCCCAAGAGACTTGAGCAGGAATTAATTATAGCAGGAGAAAAAGGAGATATCAGTGAAGAATTGAGTCGTTTCCAGAGTCATATAAACCAATTTCAGAAAACTCTTGCTTCCAAAAGTCCATCGGGCAGAAAATTAGATTTTATTATTCTAGAGATGAACAGAGAAATAAATACTACGGCTGCCAAATCTATCGATTCAAAACTTTCAAAATATGCAGTTGATATAAAGATTTTTCTCGAAAAAATTAGAGAACAGGTTCAAAATATAGAATGAATAATCAGACAAAAGGTCATATTTTTGTTTTGTCTTCACCTTCTGGAGGTGGAAAATCTACACTCATTCAGCATGCACTCAAGTTCTTTGAAAAATTAACTCATTCTATAAGTGCAACATCACGTCATCCCAGAAAAAATGAAACCGAAGGAGTTCATTATTTCTTTTTGTCGGAAAAAGATTTTGAAAAAAAAATAAAAAAAGGAGATTTTGCCGAGTGGGCAAAAGTGTTTAATAATTTTTATGGAACTCCCATTAAAAATATAGAAAAAGAATTCTCAGAAGGAAATAACTTAATTATGGATTTAGATGTTCAGGGAGCATTCCAATTAAAAAAGAAATTTCCAGAAGCTACATTAATATTTATCTTGCCTCCATCAATAAATGAATTAAAAAAAAGATTAACCGAACGGGGCACTGAAACAGAAGAAGATATAAATAAGCGTTTAGAAATTGCGAAAATTGAAATTGCACAAAAAAATAACTATGATTACATTATAACCAACGAAAAAATTGAAGATGCTGTTAATGAATTAATAGAAATCATTAAAAAGAAAATGGCTTCTTAACGAGGTAAATTCTTTGAAAAAAATAAAAGGCGATTCGCCTTTATTTAAAAAAAAGATACTTCTTGTAATATCAGGAGGAATTGCTGCATATAAATCTGTAGAACTAGCACGACTTTTAACTCATGATGGCGCTGAAGTACAAACTGTACTTACACAAAATGCTCTTTCTTTTGTTCAACCTCTACCTTTTGAAATTTTGACAGGAATAAGTCCTATAACAAGGCTCATTCCTATTGAAAAGAATTCATCTTCAGGCAATATTCCTCACATAACTTTAACCGACAAAATGGATCTTGTTGTTATTGCTCCAGCAACCGCAAATTTAATAGGAAAATTTGCGCGAGGTATTGCGGATGATTTTATTTCAACCCTGCTTTTATCGGTAAAAAATAAAGTTTTGATTGCGCCGGCAATGAATCCTAGAATGTGGTCTAGCAAACCTGTTCAAAAGAATATTGAAATTCTCAATATATATGGGCATATAGTAATGACACCTGGTGATGGATTAATGGCCAGTTCTGAAGAAGATCGCGGAGTTGGGAGGATGCGAGATCCCATAGAAATTCTTCATGCTTCTCGAGAAATCTTAGGAAAAAAACAAGACTTAAAAGGAAAAAAAATCCTTGTCACTGCAGGACCAACACAAGAAAAAATAGATGCGGTTCGCTATTTATCTAATCGTTCTAGCGGCAAAATGGGATTTAGTATTGCAAAAAATGCCTTTGAAAGAGGAGCGGATGTTACTCTCATTTCTGGACCGGTCTCCATTCCGCAATTAACTGGACCTAAAAACATTTCAATTCAAACTGCCCAACAAATGCAAAATGCAATTTTTGAAATCTGGTCAGAGATAGATATCGTGATTATGGCTGCAGCGGTTTCTGACTATAGACCCTCTAACCCCAGCAAAGAAAAAAATAAAAAAGGAGGATCTAATCTATCCATAGAATTAGAAAAGACAGAAGATATTTTAGCCAAAATGGGAAAAATGAAAAAAAAACAAATTTTAATTGGGTTTGCTGCGGAAACTAGCGATTTGCTGAAAAATGCAAAAAGTAAATTAAAAAATAAAAATTTAGACCTTATAGTTGCAAATATAGTTTCTGGCCCTGACGATGCTATGGGTTCTGATCAATCTAGTGCAGTTTTAATCGATTCGGCTGAAAATGAATACCGTTTTAATAAAAGTGAAAAAATACTGTTGGCAGATAAAATACTAAATCATTTAGTAGAATTTTTATTATAAAAAATATTTAAAAGGATTTTTTTGTGAGCTTGAAAAGAAAAGCTACAGATTCCTTGATTACTTATCTAGAGGATTT
>CAYWAX010000033.1:14031-15514 GCA_964456425.1 uncultured Nitrospinaceae bacterium
AAACTAGTGATTATTGGAGAAGCTCCTGGTGCAGAGGAAGACAAACAAGGAATCCCATTTGTTGGAAGAGCAGGGCAAATGTTAACAAAAATGATCGAAAACGTTATTGAGGTACCAAGACAAGAAGTGTTTATTTGTAATATTTTAAAATGTAGGCCACCAGAAAACAGAAATCCAGAAGAAGATGAGATTTCTTGCTGTGAGCCCTATTTAAAAAAACAACTTGAAATTATTAGGCCTAAACTTATTCTAACTTTAGGCAAATTTGCATCTCAATGGTTGCTTCAATCTGAAATACCGATAAGTAAACTCAGAGGAAAATTCTCTACATATAATGGCATTCCATGCTTGCCTACTTTTCATCCAGCATATTTACTAAGAAATCCAAAACAGAAGAAGTTTGTGCATGAAGATTTATTAAAAGTGAAAGATGTATACCATGGCAAAATGGAACCTGAAATAGAACCAAATCTTTGAAAAATAATTCTACATTTTTTTTCTTTTTTTTCTAGGCATAGCAGGATCAGAAGATCTATGGTCAAATTCTGAAACTTTTGGATTGTTTTCAAGATCTTTTTTTTGAGAGCTTTTAAAAATATTCTTTTTCTTATCCATTTTTTTCCTAACTTCTTCTTCAAAACCTCTATTAGATGGATGATAAAATCTAAGAAAATTTATCTCATCAGGTAGGCCCTCCATTTCGACAAATGAAGAACTCGATGCGTGAGCATGTTGATATCCTTCGCCAAAACCAACCTCTTTGAGAAATTCCGTAGGAGCATTTCTGAGATGTAATGGTACGGGTAATAAAGAATGCTCTTCTATTGCATTCTCTACCCCTAGATATGCGCGGTAAACTGAGTCACTCTTTGGTGCCTGCGCAAGATAGATAGTTGCCTGCGCAATCGCTAATTTGCCTTCAGGAAGTCCTATAAACTCATAAGCTTTCTGTGCAGAAATAACAACATGCAATGCATTTGGATCAGCTATGCCGATATCTTCTGAAGCAAATCGAACGAGCCTTCTTAAGATATACAAAGGATCTTCTCCAGCCTCTATCATTCTTCCTAGCCAATATAAGGCTGCATCAGGATCTGAAGAACGTAAAGTTTTATGAAAGGCACTAATTAAATTGTAATGTTCATCACCAGACTTATCATAAAATAAAGTTTTCTTTTGAATAGCTTCTGAGATATGGCTTAATGTAAGCTCCATAACTAATTCCTTATCTCTTTTCGGATTCATTTCATATAATACGAAATTGCAAACTAGCTCAAGAATATTCAAAGATGCTCTCGCATCTCCATTTGAAAAATTAGATATATTTCTCAAGAACTTGCTATCAACTTTGAATTTCCATTGACCAAATCCTCGTTTTGGCTCTAGCAAAGCTCTTTTGAGAACCTCAACAACATCTTGCTCTTTAAGTTGTTTTAGAATGAAAACTTGTGAACGTGACAAAAGAGGAGAAATGATTTCAAAA
>CAYWAX010000034.1:0-7417 GCA_964456425.1 uncultured Nitrospinaceae bacterium
GGAAAAAGCATTTTTGAAACTACTAAATTGCCGTGCAAGCGCAGAATGACTGTAGACATATAGAGGAGTTCCATACTCCTTAACTAAATCAGTAATTGTTACCTGTTCAGCACATAATTCTCCCCCAACATAACTAAAATCTTCATTCATTGAATACTTATCTCCTTGTTGGAATATTTTTAGATATATTTTCTAGCGGCGCTTTAGGAGGACCTTTAACTCCACAACCAACCAGAGTAATAAAAAGAAATATTATAGAAAAAAAAAGAGTTAAAAATGATTTCTTGATCAAAGAATGCCTCCAAGCTTTTTCTTTTCTGTTCTTATCTGCCTCTTCACACTTGCCAAAGAGGAACCCCCTTTACTATTTCTCTGTGCAATAGACCTTTCGACTGAAGCCTCTTCTAAATCTGAGCTCATGACGTTTGGAACAAATTCCTTCAAATCTGCTAGTACCAATTCATTAAAGGGAATTTCATTCTCTATAGCATACAAAACAATCTTTCCTGCAGATTCATGAGCATCTCTAAAAGGAATCCCTCGTCTAACCATTGCATCTGCAATATCTGTAGCAGTCATATAACTTTCATTTACTGCTTTGGACATCCTCTTCTTATTAAAGTTCAATGAGCCCAGCAATAAGTACATAACTGTCAAAGATGAATGAAGTGTATCAGAAGCATCAAAAATTTGTTCTTTATCCTCTTGCATATCCCTATTATATGCGAGCGGCAAACCTTTCATCATTGCCAGCAAAGAAACAAGATTTCCATATGTCCTAGCGCTTTTCCCTCTCACTAGTTCAGCAACGTCTGGATTCTTCTTCTGCGGCATCAATGAACTACCAGTTGCAAAAGCATCAGGCAAATCAATAAAACCAAATTCTTCGCTAGCCCAAAGGACAATCTCTTCACTTAGACGACTAAGATGCATCATTGTAATTGATACAGCTGATACGAACTCAATCACAAAATCTCTATCACTAACTGCATCAATACTATTTGTAGAAACAGAATCGAAATTAAGTTTTTTAGAAACGAGTTCTCTATCAATAGGATGACTGGTACCCGCCAAAGCACCAGAACCAAGAGGAAGAATATTAACTCTTTTCCTAACTTCAGAAAATCTTACATAGTCTCTATTAAACATTTGCGTATAAGCCATTAGATGATGTGAAAGAAAAACAGGTTGTGCTCTTTGCAAATGGGTATAACCAGGAACTAAGACTTCAATGTTTTTTTCAGATTGAGAGACAAGACAAACTCGCATTTCTTTGATTGCTATCTGAATTTCATCTATTTGATTTTTCAACCATAATCTCAGAGAAGTAGAAACTTGGTCGTTTCTACTTCTAGCAGTATGAAGTTTACCGCCCACAGGGCCAATTCTATCAATAAGTTCGGCTTCTATATTCATATGAACATCTTCAAGTCTCGGGTCAAAGTAAAATTTCCCAGAAATAATATCTGACAAAATAGTTTTTAATCCTTGGACAATTTTTTTAGAGTCATTGCGAGAAATAATCTTTTTCTCTCCCAACATCTCTGCATGTGCAATAGATCCTTCTATATCAAATTCAGCCAATCTATGGTCAAAAGATACACTTTCTGTAAAACCTTCTACGAAAGAATTCACAGAACCAGAAAATCTTCCTCCCCAAGGTTTCCTAATTTTTTTATTAGTCGAGACTGTATGTTTCTTTTTTTTCATACACAAAATCCTATAAAACTGAAAAGTTGAAAAAATTAGAAGCTAGACGACCAAAAAACATAATTTTTTAGAATTATATAAACAGGATGAATCTTGCACTTAAATATTAACAAATTCAATCGGAAAGAGACATAATTTTTATTCAACTTTTGGTCTTGACACTTAACATTCGTATTGCTAGTTTTTCGATCGTTAGAGTAATTTATGATTTCGCCCTTTTATCAACCGTTTTTAAATAATTTTCATTGCCCTTTTTCAATCGGTTTAAAGAGAATAAATTGAAAAGTAGCTTCAAACAATTAAGAGCTGCTTCATTAGGGTGGAATTTTGTTACTGCTCCGCTTGTAGGTGCTGGGATGGGTTACGGTTTGGATTACTTATTTTCATCATATCCTTGGATCATGGTTATTGGTCTTATTTTGGGTTTTGTATCTGCTTTTCGAGAAATACTTAGGAGTGGAAAATAATTGACTGAATTAACTGTATTAAATTCAGACTCAAAGCAAACCGTGCAAAAGATTTCTTTTATGTGTATTGTTTTGCTTGCAACAACTTCATTAATTACATTTTGCTTTTTTTCTCTCAAAGATTTCATTTCTCTTTTCACTTTTGGGTTTCTATCATTATTAAATATAAAATGCATGGATATATATTTCATGCGTTTAATTGAGAAAAAAATGAATCAAAAAAAAATTGCTATTCATTTTCTATACACAATGAGATTCCTTTTACTTCTTTCATGCATATGGATTGGAGTAAGTGTTCTAGAACTTTCTGTAATTTTCATTGTATTTGGATTGTCTATACCAATCTTATCATTTTTCATATTCGGAATAACTGAAACGTTAAAATCTAGAAATCTCAGAAAGGCTTAATCGACAATGGAAAAATTTCATCCCTTTTTGTACATAGACATCTTTCCTGCTCTCGCTGATTTTCCAAACGTTACTTATACATGGACAGTGATGGTAGTGGTACTCTTGGTGTCTTTTCTTACTACGAGAGCATTGCAAGTAATACCTATGGGAAAACAAAATGTTTTAGAAACTCTCTTTGATGCAGTTTTTAGTTTTATGGAAGGACCACTTGGTGAAGAAGGCAAAAAATACTTTCCTTTAGTTCTTGCTTTAGGAATATATATCTTCTTATCTAATCTAATTGGAATTCTACCTGGCTTCATGGCTCCTACTAGCAATATAAATACTAATTTAGGTTGTGCACTTACTGTCTTTCTTGCAACTCATTATGTTGGATTTCAAAAAAGTGGATGGGGATATTTAAAACATTTCACTGGACCAATAATGTGGCTAGCACCTCTCATGGTTCCTATAGAAATAATTTCCCACTTAGCTCGACCGCTGTCTCTAACACTCAGACTTTTTGGAAATATTACAGGTGAAGAACTCGTTCTTGGCGTTTTAATGCTACTTTGTTTCCAAGTTCTTTTACCTATACCTTGGGCTATGCAGATGTTTATTATTTTTGGTAGTTTCATACAAACATTTGTTTTTGTTCTTTTAACAATGATTTATATTGCTGGTTCATTAGAAGGCCATGATCACGATGACGAACATCATGGAGAGTTAGATACTCATCCAGTTTAATTTAAGGCTTAATTTCGTTTTTTTTATTACTACAAGGAGAAGAAAGTAATGAAACGGTTGGCAATTTTCTATGCAGTTTTTGCATCATTGTTTACTATGGCTACAGAGGCTTTTGCTGCAACTGCAGCTGATTCAGAAGTATTGCAATGGAGAATCATCTCTTCATCATTTGCACTTGCAATCGCAGCAGCGGCTGGTGCTATTTCTCAGGGATGGAGTATCACTAGCGCATTAAGTGGAACAGCTAGAAATCCAGGAGCGGGAGCAGACCTACGCGTATCTATGATTATTGGTCTTGCACTTATTGAATCATTGGTAATTTATACATTCGTTATTTGTCTAATTATCATTCTGGGTTAAATTTCATTTTAGCAGGAAAGGGAAATTTCTCTTTCCTGCTAAGTTTCGCTTATTAAATTTTTTCCTCTAAAATTATCCTGCAAAAATGCTTGAATTAAATTTGAAAAATAAATGGATATTGAGCTTGGATGTTTCTATACCTTCAGGTGAGATAACTTTTTTGAATTGTAACGACGAATCCTCCAATACTATAATGCTAGATCAAGAAAAAAAGATCTCTAAATCATTGTTACCTCAAATTCAAGATACGATAAAAAAATTAAATTTAAATACTCAAAAATTATGCGCAATCGGTTTTTCTATGGGTCCTGGTTCCTACATGGGCTTGCGTATTGGAATTTCGACAGCTAAAGGACTTTCTGTAAGTTTAGGATGCCCTATCTTTGGGTTTTCATCGTTAGAAATACTCGCAGAAAATGCTATTAAAAAATATTCAGAAAATTCAGGATTTATTGCCGACTCGCTCATTTGCCTAAGGAGTGCGGATAAAGACAATGTCTTCCATGCCAAATTCAAAATATCTAAAAACAAATATGTTCTCAACCGAAAAACAGATGATAAATTGATACCTTTCAATCAACTGAAAATTCCAGAAAATGAGAATACAATTTTGGTTTATTCTTCAATCAGCCAAGAAAAAATAGGATCACTTGAAAAAAAATATAAAAATATTTTATCCTTGCCAATTAATACATCTTCATTTTCTCTTGCACATTTAACACTAAATGAAATTAGAAAAAATAAATTGCCAAAGAATAGCAATATAATCCCTACTTATTGTCGAGATGTAAAAGTTGGATAGATGACAAAAACCGAAGACACTTGACGTAAAAATAGTAATCGTTAGAATTTAAATTGTATATTTATAAACATAATTTTTCACTTTAAGATCTTTTGAAAATTAGGAGAAAAATGACAAATCAAAATGTTAACGAAGAAGAAATAAACAATGAAGAAAAAAACGTTTTAGTCCTCCAAACAACTCATCTTCAATTAGAAAATGAACTTTCTGACTTAGAAAAACAAAGATTTTTAACTGCTGATGAAGAACAAAAAATAAAAGAGTTAAAGAAAAAAAAGCTAGCTATTAAAACTCAAATTGAAAAGATGGGTGAAGAGATCAATTAATCTTTTACTATTCAAATACTTATACTGATTCATATTACCCTCCTTCTAGCTTGACCTATTTTACTATAGAAGAGTAAAATCCGGCTGAAGTTATTTATAACTAAAGATTTTAATCTGGTTATAAATCAGTTTTTTATATGAGGGTTCATATGGCAACAAAAAAAACAAATCAAATTAACGAGACAGAGTTTTCTGGCGCTGAACTTATTTATAGAAGTTTAGCAAGAGAAAAGGTAGAATTTGTTTTTGGTCACCCCGGTGCTGTTTTACTTACTGTCTTAGATCTTTTTCTCAAGAAAAAAAATATCAAACATATTCTCACTAGGCATGAACAATGCGCTGCTCATATGGCGGAGGGATTTGCAAGAGCTAGTGGGCAAGTTGGAGTATGTCTTACCACTTCCGGTCCTGGTGCAACTAATTTAGTAACTGGTATAGCTGATGCTTATATGGATTCAATACCACTTATTTGTATTACTGGACAGGTAGCAACTTCAATGGTAGGTAATGACGCATTTCAAGAAGCTGATATAATTGGGATGACTAGGACAGTAACGAAACATAGTTACTTAATAAAAAATACTCAAGATTTACCAAAAGTTTTCCAGGAAGGTTTTCATATTGCACGAACTGGTAGGCCTGGCCCAGTACTTATTGATATTCCTAAAGATGTAATTTTAGGTAGTGCAAAAGAATCTATCAATCAGAAAGTAACTATTAGGGGATACAAGCCAACTACGCAGGGTCATCCACGTCAAATAAAACGAGTTTCTGAAGCAATAAAAAATTCTAAACAACCGGTTTTATACGTGGGCGGTGGAGCAATACATGCAAACGCACATAAAGAATTATTGGCTCTAGCGCAAAAAGCTGACATTCCAGTTACTTGGACATTAATGGGTGCTGGAGCATTTCCAAATAGTCATAAACTATCATTGGGTATGCTGGGAATGCACGGTACTGCTTATGCTAATTATGCAGTTGCTGAATCCGACCTTCTAATTGCTGTTGGTGCAAGGTTTGACGATAGAGTAACAGGCAAAATTTCTGAATTTGCAGAAAATGCAAAAATAGTACATATAGACATAGACCCAACAGCTATTGGAAAAAACAAACACGCTGATATTCCAGTAGTTGGAGATGCGAAATCAATCCTTTCTGAAATAAATAAAACAGTCAAATCGCAGACTAGACCAGTTTGGATTAAAAAAACTCAAAATTTAATAAAAAAGTATCCTCTGACATTTATCTCAGAAAAAGGAAAACCCATTAAACCTCAAGAAGCTATTGTCACCCTTAGCGATGAAGTTGGGGACAAAGCAGTAATCACAACCGAAGTTGGACAACATCAAATGTGGGCTGCTCAATTTTACAACTGTACTTTTCCAAGGCAGTTCATTTCTTCGGGAGGTTTAGGAACTATGGGTTTTGGTTTTCCTGCTGCTATAGGTGCTGCTCTTGCTAGACCAGATAAAATAGCAATTGATATTGCTGGAGATGGTAGTTTCCAAATGGTTTCTCAAGAATTGGCAACTGCTGTACAATATAAAATTAATGTGAAAATTTTTATTCTCAATAATGCAAATCTTGGAATGGTAAGGCAATGGCAGGATTTATTTATGGACAGAAGATTCAGCGAAGTAGAATTAGATTGTTCTCCAGATTATGTAAAACTCGCTGAAGCTTACGGCGCAAGAGGTCTCTCCATTTCAAAAAAATCTGAACTTCGACCTGGAATAAAAAAAATGATAGCTTCAAATGGTCCTTTTATACTTGACGTAAACGTAGACCCAGATGAATTAGTTTTTCCTATGATTCCTGCAGGCGGTAGCACAAAAGATATGATCGTATATGATTCAAGAAAAGAAAAATTTAGCGCGAAATTAAGTGCGCTTCCAGATAATTAGGAGAAGTTAGATTGGAATTAAATGGTTCTCAAATAATGATAGAAGAACTAAAAGCTGGCGGTGTTGAAATAGCTTTTGGCATTCCCGGAGGTGCCATTATGCCTTTTTATGATGAACTCCTAAAATCTGAATTTCCACATATTTTAACACGTCATGAGCAAGGTGCTGCACACATGGCTGATGGATACGCTAGGGTTAGCAATAAAATTGCAGCTGTAATAACAACATCAGGACCAGGTGCAACGAATCTTATTACTGGTCTTGCGAATGCGCACATGGATTCTATTCCTATGATTGCTATAACCGGTCAAGTTGCTTCTCCAATGATTGGAACAGATGCTTTCCAAGAGGCAGATACATATGGTTGCTCAATTCCAGTAACCAAATATAACTGGTTAATTCAAAATGTGAACGATATACAAAACATTACAAAAGAGGCAATTAAAATTGCAACAACCGGAAGACCAGGTCCCGTTTTAATAGATTTCCCTAAAGATATCCAAGTAGAAAGAACTACATACGAAAATTCAGAATATATAAATTCAGGACAAGAGTCTTCCCCAGAACTTCCCGAAGAAAGTCTTCAAGGTATAGACGAACTTATTTCGGCTCTCAAACAATCAAAGAAACCTCTTATCCTTGCAGGAGCAGGAATTCTCAAAGCAAGAGCATCAAATGAATTGACAAAATTTGCTAGAAATTCTGGAA
>CAYWAX010000034.1:7517-15193 GCA_964456425.1 uncultured Nitrospinaceae bacterium
ATTCTCAAAGCAAGAGCATCAAATGAATTGACAAAATTTGCTAGAAATTCTGGAATACCAGTTATAAATACTCTTTTGGGACTAGGAGGATTTCCTGGTACAGACAATCTTTTTCTTGGAATGCCTGGCATGCATGGAACTGCTTATGCAAATTTTGCACTCGATGATTGTGATTTACTCATAAATTTAGGAGGTCGATTTGATGACCGTGTTACAGGAAAAACCTCCGGATTCTGCAAACAAGCTAAAATATGCCATGTTGATATCGACCCTGTTGAATTAGGAAAAAGAATTCATACTGATATCCCAATTCTAGGCAATGTAAGAGAGGTTCTAAAAATACTTAACGAAGATGTTGGAGAACTCAAATGTGAAGATTGGTTACAAAAAATAAAAAATTGGAAATCTGACTTCCCTCTTAGTTATGAAAATAGCGATTCAATTAAACCTCAATATGTAATAGAAAAAATACAAAAATTAACAAATGGAGATGCTATTTATGCTACTGGAGTTGGACAACATCAAATGTGGTCTGCCCAATTTATTAGATTCAACGAACCCAACAGTTGGGTTTCATCTGGTGGACTAGGAACGATGGGATTTGGTCTTCCTGCAGCTATAGGAGCAAAAATTGCCCGTCCCGAGAAAGAAGTTTGGCTCATAGATGGGGATGGTAGTTTTGCTATGACTTTAACCGAATTAGCGACAGCTGCCCAGTATGGAATCCCAGTGAAAGTAGCAATTCTTAACAATGGATATCTAGGGATGGTAAGACAGTGGCAAGAGTTATTCTTCGAAAAAAGATATTCACATTCTCATTATCCAAAAAATCCTGATTTCAAAATGATTGCAGAGGGATATGGCGTACATGGAATCGATGTTGAGTCTCCTGATCAAGTTCTCCCTTCACTAGAAGAGGCATCTAATATTAATGGACCGGTAGTAATTAATTTTCATGTTGATAAAGGCGAAAATGTGTGGCCGATGGTTCCAGCAGGAGCAGCAAATAGTGAAATGCAATTAAAACAATCTGAATCGGATAGCCAATAATGAGACAAGTTTTTTCTATATTAGTAAACAATCATCCTGGAGTTCTTTCTCATGTTGCAGGTCTTTTTACGAGACGCAGCTATAATATAGAAACTATAGTTGCAACACCTACAGAAGATAAAACAATAACCAGAATAGTTATTGTTAGTCAGGGAGAAGAAGTGAAATTAAATCAAATTGCTAAACAACTTCGAAAACTTTACGATGTTAGTTTCGTCGAAACAGTTCCATACGATACAGATGAAACCAAAGAACTACTTATCTCCATTTTAAATACTTCAATATTTGATTCTAAAAATGGATAATAAAAAATGTCAGATATAGACGAAAATAATTCTTCATGCACTCCTCACACAATTGCAATCTTGGTTGAAAATAAATTTGGAGTTTTGGCAAAAGTTTCAAGCTTATTTAGTGCACGAGGTTATAATATAGAAAGTTTATCAGTTGGAACAACACAAGACCCTAGCGTATCAAGAATTACAATTGTAACTTCAGGAGATTCGAGAATAGTAGAACAAATACGCAAACAACTCGGAAAACTTATCGATACCATTAAAGTTACTGAAATGAAATATCGAGAAAGCATACAAAGAGAAATGGTCCTTATGAAAGTCTTTTCTTCACATGAAACTAGAGGTGAAATTCTTCAAATTGCAGAAATTTTTCACTGTAAAATCTTACAAATTACTCCAAATGAAATAATTCTTGAGACCACTGGAGATGAAGAGAAAATTAATAATCTCATAGAACTTTTACAACCATATAGGATTTCAGAGATTTCAAGAACTGGAAAAACTGCAATTTCAAAAGGCTCTATCATTTTAAAAAATATCAAAAATTAGAATGTACAACACTATCAATAAAAAAAGTCCTTTAATCGCACGTGAAGGATGGAAGTTTATTCTCTTTTTTATATCACTTTCTCTTTTATCTCTTTTTTTAGAAACATCTATTCCATCTATTCTCTTTTTTCTGTTAGCAGTCGCTATAGCCGGATTTTTCAGAGACCCAAGAAGAATAACACCACAAGAAAAAGGTGCTATTATTGCTCCTGCAGATGGAAAAATAATTCTAATGGAACAAGATAAAGACAATAAAATTTCTTTGGCAATTTTTCTGTCTCCCTTAGATGTTCATATAAACCGATCCCCAATCTCTGGGAAGATAAAAAAAATAAAATATTCAAAAGGTAATTTTATAGCAGCTTACAAAGAGGATTCTTCTGAAATTAATGAAAAGAATACTATTGAAATAGAAACGAATTCGGGGGATAATTTGTCAGTTACTCAAATTGCAGGCTTTATTGCGCGAAGAATAGTATGTTGGAAAAAAGAAGGTGATTATATTGAAAAGGGAGAGAGATTCGGTCTTATTCAATTTGGTTCTAGGACTGATTTAATTATTCCATCGGGTTATGAGCCATGTGTTTCCCTAGGGGATAGGGTTCGCGGAGGAGAGACAATTGTCGCAAAATCGATTTCCATCTCGTCTTAAGAGTCTCAAAAAAATAAGACGAAGAAAAAATAGACGTCAAAATCAAACATTTAAAAAAGGGATTTTCCTTTTACCTAATCTTCTAACCACAGGAGGTCTCTTTGCTGGCTTTTATTCCATAATTGCAGCAATTAATAATGATTTCTTCTGGTCTTCTCTATCTATACTAATTGCAATAGTTCTTGATGGAATGGATGGCGCAGTTGCTAGAAAAACTAAAACAACAAGTTCTTTCGGACTTCAATATGATTCATTGTGCGATTTAGTGACATTCGCAATTGCACCTAGTTTATTAATTTATATTTGGGCTCTTTCACCCTTTGGAAGAATTGGTTGGCTTGCTGCTTTTGTTTTTTCAGCATGCGGGGCACTTAGATTAGCTAGGTTCAATGTCATGGCTGATACGGGAAAAACAAGTAGTGATTTCAGGGGATTGCCAGTACCTGCTGCCGCCGGACTTTTAGCATCTTTAGTTTGCCTTTTAGAAAATCCTATATATAAAACATATGTCCCAATGGAATCTATTGCTATAGTAGCTTACGTTCTATCTTTTTTAATGGTAAGTACTATTAGATATAAAAAAATAGACCTCTTCAACAAAAGACTGAAACATCCATTTAGAGTTTCTATAAGCGTAATCTTAATTTTATTCATGTCTGCGTCAGCACCACAAATAACTGCATTCATAGTTATGATCATATTTTGTATTTCTGGTCCAATAATGGCAATATTCAAGAATAATAAAAAAGAATCCAATTCTATCGAGAATCTTAATAATCAAAAACAGGAGGAGGATAAGATAAGAGTTGGAATTGAATAAATTAAATTTTTCTAGAACTGAAACTAAAGAACTCAGAGAAAGATGGTCTATGTAGAATGAATTGGATAATATTATCGTCTTTTATAATATCTTTGCTACTCTCCCCGTATTCATCAATTCAAGTTTTTGCTAGTTCACTATCATCAGAATCTAATCTAGCCCAAAGAAAATACAATAATAGTCTTAAAGGAAATAATTATTTCTTGGCTTTTTTAAAAAATTCTAATGCTGCGACTGCAATATCAGCAGATAAAATTATAAACGACAAAATACGACAAAGGGTAGTAGGGAAAGGTTTCGCCGATATAAGATTTTTAGGACATCGTTTACAAGCTGACCATATAGAAATTCAGACTATCACTCATGATGGAGTTGCAACTGGAAATGTCGTTTTTCAGACTAAAAACGATAGAATTGTTGGAAGCCGTGCAGAATTTAATTTAGATAGCGAAAAATTAACTATTTTTTCTGCATACGGCTATATAGCTGCTACTTATTATGTGAAAGCCAATGTTATTAGGAGGCTGTCATATGACCACTATGAAGTCATTAATGGTTCATTCACCTCTTGCAAAGGAGATAACCCTGATTGGGCTTTAAGATCAAAAAAGACGAATTTTAAAATAGGTGGTTATGCCGAACTAAAAAATCCAAGACTAGAAGTATCTGGTATTCCAATAATAGGTTCGCCATGGGCAATAGTTCCTATCAAACAAAAAAGAGCTTCAGGACTACTACCTCCAAAAATAGGATTAGGAAAGAAGAACGGAAATCAAATAGTTGCAGATTACTTTTGGGCAATAAATCGTTCCTCCGACGCTACTTTCGGACTTGACTATATGTCAAAAAGAGGCTTTCGTTGGAAGGGAGAATACAGATTCAAATCAAACGAGGTCACCTATGGAGAAATACAGGGAAATAGCATATACGCTAAATCTCCACCGAAAAAAAACAAACCAACAAAACAATTCTGGGATTTGAAAGGAAAATACAATACTTTTTTAACTGATTATAGGACAGAGATTGACGCAAAAATTGAAGAAGCCGGCAGGCCATATATTGACAGATCTCTTGACACAAATTTATATGACAGAACAAGACAGAGCACAAAATCTCATCTTGATATACGTAGAGAATTTATTGATCTCCCTGGAAGATTAAAACTTCGAACTAGCAGAACAAGAGGAATCAACGAAAATGATGGTGACGTATATGATGTTGCTCCAGAAATAAGTATTGAAATTGACAACTGGAAATTAGGTTCAAATGATTTATACATGAATTTAAAATCTTCATTTCATAAATTAAGAAGAGTAGATTCACCGTCAACTATTTCTTTTGAAAGAATCCACGTAAAGCCCAGCTTGACTATTCCCATGAAAATTCTTCCATCCCTAACTCTTACATCTGAATTCGGATTTCATGAAACATTCTGGACTCAACGTAGACTCGACTCAAGCATAGGAGGAAGTCCTACAAAAGATCAACAACTCTCTTCCTCTATTTCGAGAGAAATGTGGTTTAGCGAATTTCATCTTAAAGGTCCGAAATTTAGCAAAGTCTATGACAATAGGATTGGAAAGATGACCAAATTTAAACACACCGTAGAATTAGAAAGTAATTATAAATATACTCCCTCTATGGATTCAAGAGATAGGCAGTTAATTTTGGAATTAGATTCTATTGACTCTCTAGGTGATAAGAATATAGTTGATTATACATTTACAAATAGAATTTTGACAAAATACAAAAGCAAACAAGGACTAGAAACAAGAGAACTCTTAAAACTTTCCATATCTCAACAGTACAATATCGACGAAAAAAGGAGAGATCAAAAACTTGCGACGGATTCTAGACGTCCCGCAGGCGACATAGATATGGAAGCCAAATCTTCTATTGTTAAGAAACTAAGCTTAATTCAAAAAGCAACTTACGCTCCTTATGAAAAAGAAATAAACAAATACTCAACCGCCGTAAGATATTCTATTGGAAGAAATGGATACCTATACCTTGATAGAACTTGGAAAAGACATCGAAACTTTAAACCTGCAAGTACTGGCGAGAGTCATTTCAATCTATCTGGCGGATTTGCATTTTTCAAAAATTGGTTCTTTGAACTAATTACTAGAGTAAATCGATCTGATAAAAAAGTACTCGAGAAAAAATTTATTTTAAGACGCAAGTCATGTTGTTGGGACACAATAATAACTGTCAGTGATCTTAGCGATAAAACTGAAGTTTTTGTAGGATTCAACTTACTTGGTGTAATTGAAGGCGAAAGAACTCCAACATTCAGAAAAGGTTGGGAAAAGAACTAGAAAATACATCGGGGGAAGCATGTCAAACAAAAGTATTTTAGTTACTGGAGGTGCAGGATTTATAGGAACTCACCTTTGTATCTCTTTAATCAATTCCGGACATAAAGTGATATGTCTAGATAATCTTATAACCAGTGAAAACAAGAAGCCTTCAGAAAATCTTATCTCTGAATCTAAAATGTTCAAATTTATCAAGCATGATATTACTGAAAGAATAGAAATAAAAGACCATATAGATGAAATCTTTCATTTAGCTAGTCCTGCAAGCCCAATAGATTATCTCAAGCTCCCAATTGAAACTTTAAAAGTTGGCGCACTTGGAACACACAATACTCTTGGTCTTGCAAAGGAAAAAAAAGCAAAATTTCTAATAGCTTCTACATCTGAAGTATACGGGGACCCTGAAGTTCACCCACAACCTGAAACCTACTGGGGAAATGTAAATCCTACTGGTCCTAGAGGTGTCTATGATGAAGCAAAAAGATTTGCTGAAGCACTAACCATTGCCTATCACAAGAAGCATCAGATCCCTATTCGTATTGCGCGTATTTTCAATACTTTTGGACCGGGCATGAGATTTAATGATGGAAGGGCTATTCCTGGCTTTATCTATCAAGCATTATCAGGAAAACCAATCACTATTTTTGGTGACGGGCAACAAACAAGAAGTTTTTGCTATATTTCTGACTTAATAAGAGGGCTTAGGAAATTAATGAATTCTGATTTTACCGACCCCGTAAATCTTGGAAACCCAAAGGAAATGACTATAGAAAATCTTGCCAATGCTATACTAAGCAAAACAGCAAGCGAAAGTGAAATCGTCTACACAGAACTTCCAAGAGATGACCCGAAAATAAGACAACCAGATATTACAAGAGCAAAACAAATTTTAAATTGGCAACCTAAAACAACTTTCGATATAGGACTTGAAGAAACAATAAAGGACTTTAAAATTCGATTAGGATTAACTGAATAAAAAAAAAGAAATCATTATTAAATAAAATCAATTGTTATATTAATCTTAACTTGAAAATGATTGTAAAATTCGGCTACATTAAGGGTATCTGAATCTTTAATTTTTTAATTATCTTCATTTTCGTTCTCCGCCTTTTTCATAAATTGTTGTTTATACCAAAAGAGTGTCTCATAAATGAATTTTTTACTGAACCGATGGCATAATGGTGTTAAGCCCCGTGTTTTAGTGATAGGAGATCTTATACTAGATCGATATATATGGGGTGAAATTGAAAGGATATCTCCAGAAGCACCAGTTCAGATTTTATCATGGGAAAAAGAATCATCTGCTTTAGGAGGAGCTGCTAACGTTGCAAATAATCTTGCACAGTTAGGATGTAATGTCTATCTATCTGGAATTATTGGTTACGATAGTGAAGGAGATGAATTATTAAAAAAAGCAAAACAATTTAATATCAACACTTCTTTGATATTAAAGACAAGAAAATTTCGTACTATTACAAAAACACGTTTTATTTCGAAAAATCAACATGTCCTTCGGGTAGACAAAGAAAACAATAGTCATATATATCTAGAGGATAAATTTATAAAAAAAATATCCTCTTTTATAGAAAAAATAGATGGAATAATCTGCTCAGATTATTCTAAAGGGGTTTTCACTGAAGGACTTCTGAGATATCTCTCGACTACCTCTAAGAAAAAAAAGATAAAGATAGTTGTCGACCCAAAAGGAAACAATTACAAAAAATACCAAGGAGTCACAGCAATCACACCAAATATTTCTGAGTTTTCTATTGCTGTTGGAAAAGTTTCAAAAAAAGAGACTGATCTAGACCAAGATGTCAAAAAACTTTTAAAGAATATAAATGCCGAGTTCATTCTTCTAACAAGAGGAAAGGATGGAATGACTCTTTTTGACAGTAAAGGTCGTATTGGACATGAACCTGCAAATGCTAAAGAAATTTTTGATGTCACAGGTGCTGGAGATACTGCAACAGCAGTATTCACCATGGGAC
>CAYWAX010000035.1:0-15070 GCA_964456425.1 uncultured Nitrospinaceae bacterium
GGGGAACTAGACCTGATGATCCGCCGGAAGCTGAAGGGATTTATATATAGGATGTATCTACAGATCCTGCTAAGCCCAAGTTGTTGTCCCACTGGGAAACAGGTTCTGATGGTACTCATAGAAATTTTTATAATGGTGGGAAGTACGCTCATTTGTCGGCATGTTGTCCGGGCTATGATGGTCAAATATATAGAATCCTTGATGTTAGTGATCCAAGTTCTCCTAAAGAAGTATCTAAATTTGCTTTGCCTGAACAAAAACAAGGTGAAAAAGAAGAGTTACAGGAGGGCCTTAGAATTTTTCAGCACGGACCTGCGCATGCTGAGAATGGGAGAGCATATCTTCCCTATGCAAGAGGAGGAATGGTTGTAGTGAATATTGAGGATATTAATAATCCAACTATTGTAAGTAGGTTAAACGTATATCCTCCTCTAGGAAGTGCAATAGCTGTTCATACTGTTTATCCCTATTTTTCTAAAGGTTTTGCGATTGCTAATAGCGAGGCCTTAAAAGAAAAATGCGATGAGCCACTTAATTATACTGCGATTATAGATATAAGTGATGAAACGAATCCTCGTCTGAAAAGTTTGTTCCCAGTTCCTGAGCCACCAAAAGGATATACACATAAAAATTTCTGTGAAAGAGGAGGTCGATTCGGACCTCATAATCAACATCATGCACAAGGATTAGATTGTTTAGAACAAAAAGAAGATAGGATCTATCTCACTTATTTTAATGCTGGATTACGTATTTATGATATTTCGGATCCAAATCTTCCAAGAGAAATAGCGTACTATATACCTTCAGACCCAACCAAAAGACTTGGGTTACTTCCTGAAACATTGGTCACTCAAAGCGAAGACGTATTAGTAGATAGAAGAGGGTATATATATGTTACAGATAAAAATCACGGACTTCATATTTTGAAATGTTCTATTTAAAAGGGAGTGTTTGTAATGCCAAAATTTATAGATTTAACTAGGGAGATTTATCATAGAACTCCAAATTATCCTGGCCAACCTCCAATAATAAAAGGAGTTTGGAAATCTCACGAAGAAGCTTTTGTAGATTCAGGAAATGTTTGGGGAAATTCTGTGCACTATTTCAGTATGCCAGATCACGGTGGAACTCACTTAGATGCTCCTAGGCATTTTCATAAAGATGCCACTAGTATTGATAAATATCCACTAGAAAATTGTTATGTTAAGGGAATATGTCTTGATCTTCGACATATGGAGTCAAGAAGTGTGATTTCTCCTGATCATCTTCAAGAAGCGGTCGAAAAATCTGGACTTTCTATTCCTAAAGGAGGTACGATTTTACTTTGTACTGGTCATCATGAACGAACCTTCCCAACTCCTGCTTATTCTTCCGATAACCCGGGCCTCAGTGTTGAAGCTACAGAATGGCTTGCAGAACAAGAAATAGTAAGTTTTGGAATCGATTCAATGAGACCTGGTCCAGAAGAAGGCGATGAAAATGCCTTAGTGCATAAGGCTTGTTGGGAAAGAAATATTACTCATATGGAAAGTCTGTGCAATTTAGAATCTTTAATAGGAGTTGGTGAATTTCTGTTTGTAGGATTTCCACTTAAGTTCTCAGATGGAACAGGTAGTCCAATTCGAGCTGTTGCAATAATCGAGGATTGATTTTTATCTAAAAAATAAAGTTTTAGTTAGTTTTGCAAAAGTTCCTCGAATTTTTCTGTTAGTGCAGGGATGATTTTTTTGTAGTCTCCCACAATGCCATAACGAGCACGTTGAAAAATAGGTGCATCTGCATCTGTATTTATTGCTACTATATTTTTACTTGGTCCTGCTCCAACCATATGTTGCATAGCTCCAGAGATTCCAACTGCTATATATAAATTAGGACTTACGATTTTTCCGGTTTGTCCAACTTGCATTTGGGTAGGTACCCAGCCAGCATCTACTGCTGCTCTACTAGCACCGACAGCTGCTTTCAAGACCTTTCCTAATTCTTCTAAATGGGAGAAGTTTTCTGCTCCACCTAATCCTCTGCCTCCACTGACTACAATTTCTGCATCTTCAAGTCTTACTCCTTCAGATTGAACTTTTTTTGCTTCTAGGAAACTCATTTGTGTTTCTCCTGATTCCATAGAAATATTAAGTTCAACTAAATCGCCTTCTCTTCCTTCCATTATATCTGCCATAGGCAAAGCCTTTGCTCTTAAAGAAGCAATAGAAAGATTCTCTGTTTTCGATTTTACATGACTAATAGCGCTTCCACCCCAAATAGGTCTTACAGCACACAATTTTCCATCTTCATAAGATAATTCAGTACAATCATGTGCATAGCTGGCATCGTGACGAAATGCGATTCTAGGTGCAATATCTCTGCCAATTGAAGTATTTGCAACAAGAAAAGTATGCGGAGAACATTCATTAACAGCAGCGTTAATTCCTTGCAGATAAAACGAATTTGTATATCCATCGAAAATATCTAATTCTCCAACAACAACTTTATCAACTCCCAGTGAAATTAAGCCTTTTGAAAGTTCTTTAGTGCCTTCTGGTCCTAAAATGATTGCAACTAAATTGCCTCCTAAATCATCAGCTAGCTTTCTTCCAATACCTGACAACTCACTACTTACAAGCGCAAGTTTGTCACCTGTAGTTTCAGCTAAAATCAATACATCTTTAGACATTGTCGTCTCCTAAATGATTTTGTCCTCTCGAAGACGCATAGCTAATTTTTTAGCAGCTTCCTCCAGACTCTCATCTTCAATAAATTCACAGTTGCCAGTGAATACTGGTTTGTAAAGTTTAGTCAGTTCTAAAGTGTTTGCAGAGTTTCCTATTTTTGATTCATCTATATCTATGTCTGTGATTTTCCAAATCGGTAATTGTTTGCGGGATGCCATCAGAATACCTTTTACAGAAGGTAATCTTGGAGTGTTAATTTCATTACTGACGGTAAGCAAACAAGGTGTTTTTACTTTTACTACTTCTACGCCATCTTCAAGAGCTCTTTCACAAACTAATTCCGTTCCTTCTACAGTAATTTTTTGCAATTGACCTACGCTTGGAAGACCGAGAGCCTCTGCTAAAGCAAGACCTGTAGTTCCAAATCCCCAGTCACTACTTAATCTTCCGCATAAGATAATGTCAAATTCTCCTACTTTTTTGATAGTAGCTGCTAAAATACGTGCAATTCCAAAAGCATCAGAGGTTTCGAAACAACTATCATTGAGCAGGATTGCATCATCACAACCCATAGCTAAACATTTTTTTAATGAGTCTTTACAATCTTCAGAACCTACAGTAATTACGGTAACTTTTCCTCCATGTTCTTCCTTGAGGGCGATTGCTTCTTCAACAGCATTTTCATCAAAGGTGCTAATTACAGGAGATACATTTGCGGGAGGTAATATCTGCATTTTCTCTTCATCCACTTTAAAATCTCGAGGTGGAATGTCTGGGTCCTGAACTTGTTTAATACAAACTATAATATTCAACTTTTTTTAACTCCTTTGTTAAACTGCAGATTAAATCATAAAACGTATAAAATTATAATTGCTAGAATATTTCGTCTCAAGTCTCAATATTGTTTCATTTTGTTTTCTCATTGTTTTAGAATAGAGAATGTTATAACTATTATTTTTAATTAAAATAATATTTCTACTTAGTTCATAAGGAGTTGGGAATGCAAGAAGTGAGTGAGAGTCATGTTTTAGATGCATTGAGTAAGATTAAGGATCCGGATCTTGGAAAAGACATTGTTAGTCTTAAAATGATTAAAGATATTCAGATTTGTGGAGATTCTGTTGCATTTACACTTGAATTAATTACTCCTGCACATCCTAGGAAAGACGTTTTTTTAGAAGAATGTAAGATGGCTGTTGGAACACTTGAAGGAGTTAAAAGTGTGAATGTACGTCTTGGAAGTAATATTGCTTCTTCTGTTGTTGCTCCTGGGAAAATGTCTGTGCCTGGAGTTAAAAATATCTTAGCTGTAGCTAGTGGTAAAGGGGGAGTGGGAAAGTCTACTGTTGCTGTCAATGTAGCTCTTTCTTTATCTTCAGAGGGTGCAAAAGTTGGTATCTTAGATGCTGATATATATGGTCCTAGTCAGCCATTAATGCTTGGTATTCCAAATGAAAGGCCGCATGCTGACGAGAAAAATCGTATTTATCCATTAGAAGCTCACGGAGTAAGAGTTATGTCTATGGGTTTTTTGGTTGAGGAAGATAGCCCAGTAATTTGGAGAGGGCCTATGGTTATGAAGGCTCTTACTCAGTTTTTATCAGAAACGGTTTGGGGTGATCTAGATTATTTGATACTTGATCTTCCTCCTGGAACTGGAGATGCACAACTGACAATAGTTCAGCAAGTTTCTCTAGCAGGAGCAGTCATTGTCTCTACTCCACAAGATATAGCTTTATTGGATGCTAGAAAAGGATTGCAAATGTTTCGTAAAACTGATGTTCCTATTCTTGGTATTATTGAAAATATGAGTTATTACGAATGTCCTTCTTGTAATCATCGTGAAAATATTTTCGATACTGGTGGTGGGGAGAGGGCTGCAGAAAAATATGAGGTCCCTTTCTTAGGTTCAATTCCTTTAGATGTGAAGGTTCGTCTTGGTGGAGACCAAGGTTCTCCAATAGTTGCTAGTGAAAATCAGAATCCTGTAGCACAGGCATTCAAGGAAGCGGCTAGAAATATTGCTCTTCAGATAGCAATAGTTAATTCTTCAGCGCCAACAAGTGTTCCTGAATTAAAAATTATCGAGTGAGTATCTTAATTGTCAATTGAAAATCCAATAGGTTTAGGTTTCATTGGCCTGGGATGGTGGGGCAGTGTCCTTGCTGAATCAGCTCTAGAATCTAAATTAGCGAGAGTGGAAGGATGTTTTGCAAGAACTGAAAAATCAAGAGAAAAATTCGCTAATAAATTTAATGCAAAGAATCATTCTTCTTTAAGTGATCTTCTTGAAGATAAGAATATCGATGCAGTAGTAATAGCTTCTTCTAATGGTGTTCATTTTGAACATGCAATAACTTCTGCACATGCGGGAAAACATATCCACCTTGAAAAACCAATGTCTTTGAGTATATCGGAAGCGAAAGAAATTATTCGTGTATGTGAAGAGGAAAACGTAAAGCTACATATTGGACAAAATTTTAGAAGATGGCCTATGTTTCGTATTGCAAAAGATTATATATCCTCGGGTAATTTAGGAATGGTAAGCATTGCTATATCTCAATTTTCAGGAAACTTAGGTCTTGTTGCAGGTACAGAAAGTCTGAGATGGGATCCAGTAGAGAATCCAGGTGGACCCCTATATAGTTATACCATTCATCTTGCGGATGTGATGGAATTCTTGTTTGGAGAAGTTTTAGAAGTTACAGCTAATTGTGCAAAAGTTGGTGGTCCTTCTATGACAAAAGATTCAGCGGCATGCATTCTACGTTTTAGTTCAGGTCAGACAGGTATTATTTCTGGTTCTTATCTTTCTCCGATGTCTTTTACTTTTGAAATTCAAGGTTCTAAAGCAAATCTGCTTTTGTCTAATGCACATATGCCAAGGATTCAAAGAGAGGGAAAGGAGGCATGGGAATCGGAATATATCAATTTAGATTTTGATTTTATTAATGGTCGTAACTTGGCTAATAGAGAACAATTTGTGGATTTGCATTCTGCAATTCGCACCGGAAAAGAAACAGAAGTATCTGGAATTCACGGATTGCGTGCCCTTGCGATAATGAGAGCAATTTTGCTGAGTGACCTAGAAAAAAGGTCAGTATCTATAGAAGAAATCCTAAGCAAAGAATAAATATGTAAAAAGGAGGTTGTTTTGGGAAGGATTTTGGCTGTAGATCCATTACTCACGTCACCTGCTTGGAAATTAGAATTACAAAGAAAAATGGATAGTACAGGAAATGAGATAGTATATCCGGAAAGTTTTGAAATGGATGTTCTGAAACAATATTTGCCGGAAGCAGATGCTATTCTCACCGTTTTTTCTCTAGTTACAAGAGAGATGATTTCTCAAGCGACTAATTTGAAAGTCATTGTGAAGCCAGGTGCTGGAATAGACAATATTGATTTGGAATTTGCGACAGAGTCAAGAGTAATGGTTTGTAATGTAGAGGGAGTAAGAGGGCAGGCTGTTTCTGAACATGTTTTTCTAATGATACTGCATATTGCACGACACGCATGGATGCGTAATGTTCAGGAGGATTGGAAGCATACACTTGGGATACAGCTTTCAAAGAAAAAAATAGGAATAGTTGGATTAGGAAACATTGGAAAGCATGTTGCCCAAATTGCAAAAGGATTTGGGATGGAAACTTTGGTAAATACAAGAACTCCGGATCCTTCTATTTGCGATGGCATGAAAATTAAGTTTGTATCATTAGAAACAATTTTTAAAATTTCAGATTTTATTGTTTTGTCTTTGCCTTTAGTGAAAGAAACAAGAGGAATGATTTGCAAAGAAACTATAAGTCTTATGAAAGAAAACTGTATTATTGTTAATGTTTCTAGAGGAGAAATTGTAGTAACTGATGATCTTTATGATGGTATTTTATCAGGAAAAATATATGGAGCAGGATTGGATGTCACAGATCCTGAGCCACTTCCAAAGAATCATCCTTTGTGGAATCTGGAAAATGTTTTGATTTCCCCTCACAACTCATCGAGAACTCCGGAAACACAGAATCTTGCAATTGAAAAAACTTGTAAAAACATTATAGATGCACTTTCTGGATTGAAGCCCTTAGGTCTCGTAAATCCACAAGTATTATAAGAATGATAAATGTGTTTCTATATGTTTAAAGGAGATTAGAAAATAGATTTTCTTGGATTGATCCCCGCTTTTTTCTTTGCTTTGTCTAGTATACTTACCCGAAAGGGTTTAGATTCTAGCACTCCTCAAACGGGTAGTTTTGTAGTTTTACAAACCCAATTCCTTCTGTTTGCATTCGCACTTATATTTGTTGATTTTTCCCAGTTTTCAATTACCTATAGTTTATGGTTCTTTATTTTAGCTGGATTTTCGTCACCCGCCCTTTCGTTATTGTTTCTTTTCCTTTCTATAGAAAGAATTGGAGTCGCTAAAACGAATGCGGTTTCAAATACTCATGCGATTTTTGGTGCATTATCTGCGTTTTTTATTCTTGGAGAAAGACCATCACTTCATGTTTGGATAGGAATCATTTTAGTTGTTATTGGTATTGTTTTTATTTCAGGTGGAGAAAAAAAATCGATTGGTAGGACAAATTTCCTTTTTCTTCCTTTAATCTCTGCAATATGTTTTGGATTAGCACACGCGCTAAGAAAAACCGGTATAGAGACTGATACATCTTTATTGTTTGCAGGTTTTATTCAAGGATTGACTGCATCTATTTTTGGACCTCTTTTTTTGAAAGTTAGTAATCATTGGCAACCATTTGTATTTAACCTGAAAAGTAATCAATGTTTTGTTTTTTCCGGAATTGCAATGGCATCTGCTCAATTTAGTCTATTATTTGCATTGAGCAGAAGTGAGGTTTATATGGTGTCACCGTTAGTTGCTACAGTTCCATTATTTACTCTTTTTCTTGCTCCCTTAATTTTAGGTAACAAAGAAAAAATAACTATCCGAGTTATCATAGCTTCAATTATAATAGTGATTGGTGTTGTTTTTGTGACACTTAAGTTTTAAATTTAATTTCCAAACTTTGATTCTCTTCAAAGATAACTATTGACCCATATTGTCGTATTTTTTAAAATAAATTTTTTCAATAAAAAGAACATTTTGGTGGCCAATATGACTACACAAATGAAATCTTTGAAAAATCGAGAAATTTGTAAGCTGACTGAAATACTAATGTCCTTATTTTCTGACCTTGAGTATGGACTTACTTTCGTTTTGTGGGATGGGTCAGAAATTGATATTGGAAATAAAGTTCAGCCTATTAAAATTCATTTTTCATCTATGAAAATTTTAAAGAGAATCTTGTTTAATCCTTCAGCAGCAAATTTCGCAGAGTTATATTGTGATCAACTTATAGATATTGAGGGCGATCTTTTTGAGTCAATTGCAGCAGCAGATTGTTTTGATTATTTAGGTATCCCATTCGCAAAAAAAATTATTTATGGAATGAAAATATGGATGTTGTAAAGTCAAAAGTATGGGATGTCATTGTGATTGGAGGAGGGCCTTCTGGAAGTACTGTTGCTAGAAAGCTTGCCTTGGCCAAAAAAAAAGTGCTCCTTTTAGATGCATCGATTTTTCCACGTGTGAAACTATGTGCTGGTTGGGTTACAAAACAGGCATTGTTTGATCTTGAATTGAATCCAGATGAATATCCTTTAACGATTCAACCTTTTTCTTCAATTTTTATAGATTGTGGGGGTAAGTCTTATGAGACAAAATGGGATGAGCCTGCAAGTTATGGAATCGTTAGATATGAGTTCGATCATTTTTTGTTGAACCGGGCAGAACAATCCGGTGTAAGTATTCGTTGTGGAATTCGTGTTCGAGATATTGAATTTAGAAAAGATTTTGTGACAGTTTCTACTGAAAAAGAAACTTTTAAATCTTTACTTATAGTTGGAGCAGGTGGACATACTTGTCCAGTTGCTAGAATTACAGGTTCTATTTCTTCAGAAGAATCAGTTGTTTTGACACAAGAAAGTGAGACTAATATTGGGAAGAATGTTTTGAAAGAAATAGCTCCAAATTATGGATTTCCTGAATTATTTCCCGAACCAGATTTTAATGGATATGCTTGGTATTTTACGAAAGGTGATTTTCTTAATATTGGAGTGGGTTGTATTGGTAAAGAACCTAGTGTTCATAAAAGATTAGATAGATTTTTAAAAGTACTCCTAGATTCTGGAAGGTTAAATGCACAGTTGGACCTAACTAAATTTAAAGGACATGCATATTCTATATACAGGTCTTCTGTTAGAAATATTATAGGCAAAAGGTTTTTGTTGGTTGGTGATGCTGCAGGTCTTGCTCAAGATTTTAGTGGTGAAGGAATTGGTCCCGCAGTTAAGAGTTCAAATCTTGCATATCAGAACATAATAGATTTCCTTGAATTAAATAAAAGTCTTGATCTATATCAGGATCAAATATTTGCACTCTATGGAAATGGTCAGACTACTTTAGGAAATAAAATTGTAAAACTTTTACCTAGTAATGTAACTCAAAATATAGCGAAATTAATGTGCAAGAATGCCTGGCTTAGAAGACGTTTTGTTCTGGAAGGTGCATTCGGTATAGGTTAATTTGAGGAGTTAATGAATATCAGAAAAAATCGAACAAAATCAACAGATGCGGAAGCGATTTCTTTTCACTATGATCTTTCAAACGAATTTTATGAATTGCTTTTGTGTGAAAATATGCTCTATACCTGCGCATATTATAAATCTCCAGAAAATACATTACTAGATGCTCAAAAAGATAAAATGGATCTTGTCTGTAGGAAATTACGCATTAACTCAGAAGACACATTTTTAGACGTTGGTTGTGGTTGGGGAAGTTTAGTGATTTGGGCATCAAAAAATTACGGAGTAGATGCGACTGGAGTTACTCTTTCTAAAGAACAGGCAAAATGGGCTAATAAGTGGATTCAAAAAGAAGGTTTGTCTGATAGATGTAGAGTTTTGCATATGGATTATCGCGATTTTCCTACTTCAAAGAGATTTTCTAAAATATCAGCAATTGGAATCATCGAGCATATCGGAATTGCTAATTATTCTTCTTTTTTTAAAAGTATAAGAGAAAAATTGGAGGATGAAGGATTATTCTTAAACCATGGAATTACATGTCAAAAATTTCGTGTTGAAACAAGTCAGAATGATTTTCTTCAACAAAATGTCTTCCCAAACGGAGAATTGGATAATATTACAAATATTATGAATGTCATGGAGCAAGAAAGATGGGAAATCCTTGATGTAGAGAATTTGCGTCTTCATTATGCAAAAACGTGTCGAGATTGGTTTTATAATCTTGAGAATCACTCAGATAAAATTAGAAATATGGTAGGAGAACGTACATACAGGATATATAGATTATGGTTGGTATGTTCTTCTACAGCTTTTTATCGTGGAGGTCTTGGATTGTATCAGGTACTCTTACAGAAATTCTCAATCGAAGAAGGAAAATACGACGATCCTTCAACTAGAGAGAGTATATATAAAACCTAAATATATTCTAGGTATGTACTATTATCTTATTGATTTATATTGTCTAACGTTATTTTTTACTAATATTTCTATCATTGATTCGTAAGAAATCCCTGCAGCATCAATCATTTTTGGGAAACCACTCAATTTCGTAAACCCTGGCAAAGTATTTACTTCATTAATGAAAATTTCACCTTCTGCTTCTCTGTAAAAGAAATCTACTCTTGCAAGATCAGAACATCCAATGATTCTGAAAGCCGATTTTGCATATTCTTGTATTTTATTTTTTGTAGATTCATCTAAATTTGCAGGAATAATTAAATCTGCCATTCCATCTGTATATTTAGAATCAAAATCATACCATTCACTCTTTGGAACTATCTCCATTAAAGGACTTGCTAGTATTGATGGATTGTTCTCTCTGTTTTCTAAAATAGCGCATTCAATTTCTCTGCCATTTGCGAATTCTTCTATCATTATTTTGTCGTCAAACTCGAAAGATTTTTCAATTATATTCTGGATACTCGATTTCTCCCTCACAAAATTCACACCAAAACTACTTCCTTGATCAACAGGTTTAATGAAGAGTGGAGTTTCTATAGTATTTTCTAGTTTCATTAGGATTTCTTCTTTTTTTTCTTTCCATTCTTTTGAAGTAAATGAAATAAAAGGTAGTACTGGTAGACCAGAAGATCGAAGAATAGCTTTTGTAACAGCTTTATCGATTGAAATTGCCGAAGACCTACAATCCGAACCTATAAACTTTGAACCAGATAATTCAAATAATCCTTGAATTGTTCCATCTTCACCATATCTTCCGTGCAGAATTGGAAAAAATACATCTATTTTAATTTTATCTCCGTTTTTCTTGATAAGATTTGATTTTTCATTTGGAGATGTAGAGGGGAATACTTCTTCTTGTTTTGAACTTTCTTCTTTGAGAAACCATTTTCCTTCTTTATCTATTAGTATTGGAAATACTTCGTATAAATTATTTTTTGCTAGAGATTCTACTATGCTCTCTCCAGACTCAACGCTTACATCGTGTTCCTTTGATCGTCCACCGTGCACTATAGCAATTTTAATTTTTTTTCGATTTATATCTTCCATTGTTACCTTTCAAATAAGATTGGAAATTTTGAATTCTCTATTTTACTAAGGACGAAATTAATTTAAATACATCAGTTCCCGCAATACGTGCAAGATCAAAAATCACTTGTTCAGTGGATGAAATATATGTGCCAGCATTTTTTAGAGATTTTAGGGCAGTTTTCCAATTATGTTTATTGCGTGAGCATGTAGCATCAGAAATGAGATGAACGATAAAGCCACTTTCAAGTAAATCTAGTGTGCTCTGATAGCAGCAAACATGAGTTTCTACGCCAGTTAGTAATATTTTTGTTCTTTTTAGATTCATTATTGAATTACTAAATTCTTCTGAACCCATACAACTGAATGAGTTTTTTTCAAAAGGAATTACATTAGGGGTTATAGAACTAATTTCATTTAATGTTTTTCCTAGACCTTTTGAGTACTGTTCTGTAACTATTATAGGAATTTTCAAGTATTGAGCTACCTGAATTAATATAAGAATATTTTTTGAAATGAGGTTTTTTATTTCTTCTTCCATAGATGACATTAAACGTTCCTGTACATCTATTATTACTAAAATACAATCATCAGCAAGAAGACGTAAATTTTGAATTGTTTTATCGGACAAATTATATTCCTATAGGGGTAAACTAATAACATAGCCATTATATAATCTTTTATTAGAGAATGAAATTTAAAATATTTTATGTTTTAATATCTACAATTAGCTAACACTAGGATTATTACTAACAGTGAAGAATTAAGGGGATAATTATGTCGGGAAAGTCAAAAGTAGTGCTTACAGATTATGTTTGGGATAATCTTGATCAAGAAAATGAGATTCTAGGTGAGATATGTGAAATTATAGCTATGCAAACTAAATCACCAAACGAATTTATTGAAGAAGCTTCAGATTGTGAAGCTTTGTTAAATACATATGCAGGCCCGATAACTCGAGAGCATATGGAAAAAATGTCAAATTGCAAAATTATTGCACGTTACGGAATAGGAGTGGATACTATTGATCTTAATGCTGCTACGGATTGTGGCATAATCATTACTAACAATCCTACGTATTGTATCGAAGAAGTTGCGGAACACACTATGGCACTTCTTCTTACTACTGCCAGGAAAGTTTCTTTCTATGATAGGTCTGTTCGATCTGGGAAATGGGAAGTGCCTCCTGGAAAACCAATTTTTCGTTTGTCAGGTAGTACGTTGGGTTTAATTGGTTTTGGTAATATTGCAAGAATGGTAGCTGAAAGAGCTGTTTCATTTGGTATGAAGATTCTCTTTAGCGATCCATTTGTAGAAGATGGGCAGTTTGATATTCCTGCTAAAAAAGTAGAATTAGAAGAATTGTATAAACATTCCGACTATATTTCAGTTCATCCACCATTGATAGAACAAACTAGAGGTATGGTAAACGATTCTGCTTTTGATCTAATGAAACCTTCAGTATATTTGGTTAATTGTTCAAGAGGGCCAATTATAGATACTGAATCATTAGTAAAAGCTTTGGATAATGATAAAATTGCAGGATGTGCATTAGACACAACAGATCCTGAGCCTTTGCCAGAGACCCATCCTCTAAGAAATAGAGAAAATGTGATTATCAACCCTCATGCAGCATGGTATAGCGAAGAGTCGATGGTTGGTTTACAAAAAGGTGCCCCTAATGAAGTGAAGCGTGTCCTTTCTGGAGAATGGCCTGAGAATTTAGTGAATAAGGGAGTTAAGGATAATAATAGAGCAGGACTATCTTAAAAAAATTTAAAAAAAAGAGTATTATTTCAGTATTTAGTACTTTTGTATTTATATTTCGTTTTCATAATATTTTGTGTTTCTGGCTATAGATGGATGTAGTCTGTTAACAGATTTTATATTACTCAGTTTTCTTATACTTTTTGTTACTTTTTTAAGATGTTTTAGATCGTATACCTGTACTTCTAGTTGTATACCCGCTATTTGTTTGTGAGTTTTCGCACTGAGCCAAGCAATATTTGCATCGCATTTTGCAATAGAAGCACTTATTTCAGCAAGAACTCCAGGTTCATCTTTTGCTTCAAGAGATAATGGGACAGGGTGTAATTCTTTACTTTCAGTTTCATCCCAATCTACTTCTAGTAATTGTTCTTCTTGATTTAAAAACTGATTAATATTTTCACAGTCTTTTGCATGGATTGATACTCCTTTTCCACGTGTTATGAATCCAGTTATAGGATCTCCTGGTATAGGATCGCAGCATTTTGCAAATCGGATTAGTTTTTCATCATATCCTTTTAACTTGATTCCTGTATTTGATCTTTTTGTTATCCTTCGTAAGAATCTTCGGATTCTAGAATTTTCCCGTTTTTCAAAATCATCAATTATATTTTCAGGTAGAAGATATTGCATAACTTCTTTAGACATTAAATTGCCAAAGCCTATTGCAGCAAGAAGATCTTCTATGGTTTTAAAACCCATGGTTTTGGCAATAGGTAATAGGTCTTCATCATTGACTGGTGTTTTGACATCATGATCGATTCTCTTAAGATCATGGTTTAATAATTCCCTTCCTAAAAGAGTAGAACGGAATTTTTGTTGTTGTCTAAGCCAATTTTTAATTTCTTGCTTTGCTTTAGGTGTTAAGACAGAAATTAGCCATTCTGGACTTGGTGTTCTGTTTTCATTTGTAACAACTTCGATTATATCTCCATTTTCCAGTTTTTTTGTAATTGGTACTACGCGACCATTAATTTTAGCACCGACACAATGTATTCCTACCTCAGAATGAATAGCAAAAGCAAAATCTAAAGCACTGGATCCTTTTGGAAAACTTTTAACATCTCCTCTTGGAGTAAAGACGAATACTTCATCCTCGAATAAATTTACTTTGAATGAATCAAGAAGACTTCCTGGGTCTGTTTCCTCGCTCATATTATCAATTACTTGCCTAAGCCATTTGAACTTGTCAAAAGTATCTTTGTCTAAATTTCTGTTTTCTTCTTTGTATTGCCAGTGAGCAGCCAATCCTTCATTTGCAACTTGGTCCATCTCCCTTGTTCGAATTTGGAATTCAACTCTTTGTCCATTCATAGCAATAACTGTTGTGTGTAGAGATTGGTATAAATTAGATTTAGGTAATGCAATATAGTCTCTGAATCTTCCAGGAATAGGCTTCCATTTTGAATGAAGTAGACCAAAGACTGAATAACAATCCATTGTATTTTCAACAATAATTCTTATCCCACAAATGTCAAAAACTTGATGAAAATCTAAATTTTGAGATTTCATTTTTCGAAAAATACTGGAATTTAATTTGAAACGACTACTTAACGTTGCCTTTATTCCGTTTTTTTTGATTTCTTTGTCTACTTCTAATTTGACATCTTCAAGATAAGATTCTATATCTCTCAAACCATCGTTTACTAAAGTTTCGATTTTTAAATTCTCGTCTGGATGTAAGTGTTTGAAAGATATATCTTCGAGAGCATCTTTTAACCAACCAATTCCGAGTCGATTTGCGAGTGGCGCATATACTTCGTGTGTTTCTAAAGCAATTCTTTTCCTAGCTTCATTTGGAAGATATTCAAGTGTCATAGCATTATGAAGTCGGTCTATTAATTTTATGATTATCACTCTGATATCATTAGACATCGCTACTAACATCTTACGGTAATTTTCTGCTTGTCTTGTCCTGGTATTTGGAACATCTAATCTATTCAATTTTGTTACACCATCAACAAGATTCGCAGTGATTTCTCCAAAATTTTCATTGATTTCATTTTTTGTAGCGCGTGTATCTTCTAAAGTGTCATGGAGTAAACCCGCTGCAACTGTCTCTGGGTCTT
>CAYWAX010000036.1:0-14702 GCA_964456425.1 uncultured Nitrospinaceae bacterium
TATTTCGCAGTGTTGCAGGACTATATTTAATATCTGAATCTTTTGAAAGTCTTTTACTGCCTACCGGTTCTCCTGTCTCAATAAAGGTATTGACCACAGCTTTTAGAACGCCTGCATTTCTTTTAGAAAGCCTAATACTACTCATCCTAATTTCCTTAGAATTGAAAATTTAAAACATTTGTAAAAATTATTGTTGGAATGAGTCATTTAAAATATTAAGATAGTTTGACTAAATTTTTATGTCAAGTAATGGTTTTTCGTTTATGTTCTAAGTTATTAGAAAAGTTCTAGTTTAGATTTTTATAAAATTCTATAATTCGATAATTGGAAATATTTTTCACTAAATTAAAAGGTTTTTCTTTGAACAAAAAAACAGGATCTTTTGTAACCTTCGAAGGAGTTGAGGGCTGTGGTAAAACTACCCAGTTAGAACTTTTGTTTTCTAAAATGCAATCTTTGGAAATTCCAGTATTGGCTACTAGGGAACCAGGAGGAACAAAGTTAGGAAGAAATTTAAGGGATATTCTTTTGTTTTCTGAAAAGGATAGCATCGATATTGGAACGGAATTACTTTTGTATGAAGCAGACCGAATCCAGCATGTGAAAGAAGTAATTTTTCCGGCTTTGGAAAAAGGAATTAATGTCCTTTGTGATCGTTTTTTTGACTCCACCACTGCATATCAAGTCTATGGACGTGGCCTTGACTATGAACTTGTTAAAAAAATCAATGAGTTTGCAAGTTGCGGTTTAGAGCCAGATCTAACTTTCTTATTGCAAATTCCAGTTTCAGAAGGACTAAAACGTGCGAATTCTAGTGGCGTGGCAGATAGGTTAGAGAAAGAAGATTTAGAATTCCATGAAAAAGTAAAAAATGGGTTCTTGAAGATTGCAGACCAAAATCCAGAACGTTTTAGTCTAATAGCAGATGGTGAAAGTATAGATAATATTCATTCAGAAATTTTGGGAATCGTATCGAAAGCATTCAGATGGTTTTAGAAAATATTAAGAATGCTCAAAAAAGTGCATTTGAACAGTTGGATCAAAATGCTAAAATTTATCTTTTTCATGGTCCTTCTGGAGTTGGAAAATTAGAGACTGCTAAGTTTTTTTCAAAGAAAATTTTATGTAAATCATCTGTTTCTCCTTGCGAAAACTGTTTGAGTTGCAAAAAATTCAATTCAAGAACTCATTCAGATTTTCTTGAAATTTCTATAATTGATGATAAAAAAAAAGGAAGAATAGAAACAATTCGTAAAGAAGTACTACCTAGAGTCTATCAAAAGGCAAATGAAGGAATTTCTAAAGTTTTTCTTTTTGATGGCGCGGATTATATGACTTTGGCTTCATTTAATTCACTTTTAAAGGTTATAGAGGAACCTCCACCCAATACTTTTTTCATTTTCCTCACATCTAATTTGTATTCAATACCTATTACGATCCTTTCACGTTGTAGGAAAATCAGATTTCGTCCTTTAAAAAGGGATGTAATAAAAAAAATACTTTCTGAAAATTATGAGGGGGAAGAGGAAGATTTAGAAAAATTAGTTTCTCTAAATCTTTACGATGAAGAATCAATTTCTGCCGACCGAATAGAAATTGCTGAAAGATTTAGAAAGCAATCTCTTCTGTTTTTAAATGAAGTATTGAAGTCTAGTCAGGAAGTGGATCCAATTAAGTTGATGAGTTTAATTGTTGTGAAATTTGATAACACGAAAACTCAAAGAGATAATGCTATTAGTTTTTTAATTTCCATTCGTTCTCTACTCCGGGATGTGTTAGTTTTACATATTAGTTCTGAAGAATTATTATTATGGAATATTGATATAGAAACAGATTTAAGAGAAATTTTATTTAATTGGGATGAACCTTTTTTGATTAAAGTTTTTTTGATTCTTGAAAAAGCTATTAAGGATTTGCATGATCTTAATACAAATTCAACCTTAACTCTTGAAAGTTTTGTTCATTCGATTCGTTCTTTTTTAGTTGGAAGATAAATTTTAGAAAGCAATTATGATGACAGAAGAATTAAGTTTTAAAGAAAATCAGTTGAATATTAGCAGGATGAAGGTAGTTGGTATTAGAACGCGCAGTTCTGCTAAGTCTGTTATACATAGTGTTGGCTCTATTTCAATTAGAGTGGGAGAAAAAGTAAAAATTCGTTCAAAATCAGGAGAAACAGATATTGGTACAGTTGCTGACAATCCACGATTTTTGGATTCGAAGTACTGTCCAGATGATGCTCCTGAAGTTATTTCTTCTGCAGATCCCAAAGATTTAGAAAATATTTTAGAAATTGAAAAATTGGAATCTAAGGCTTTAGATCTTTCTAAAAGAAAAATCAAAGAGTTTAAAGTTCCTATGCAACTTATAAGTTCTCACTATACCTTTTCTCGTCATAAAGTCACATTTTTCTTCTCTTCTCCTGGTAGAGTTGATTTTAGAAAATTAGTACGCGCTCTTTCTGAAGCTCTTTCTGTAAGAGTTGAAATGAGACAAGTTGGAATAAGAGATGAAGCAGCTATGTTAGGTGGATGTGGTGATTGTGGAAGGACTTATTGTTGTAGTACTTTTTTAAAATCTTTTGATCCTATAACAGTCAAAATGGCAAAGGATCAAAATCTTAGTTTGAATCCAACAAAATTATCTGGTGGATGTGGCAGATTGAAATGTTGTCTTCGTTTTGAGCATTCACATTATTTGTCATCTAAAAAACGTTTGCCTGCTTGTAAGAAGAAAGTAGGAGGTTGTAACTGTGGAGCTACAGTCATACAACAAGATATTCTTAAAGAGCAAGTAACGATTTTGTTAGAAGATGGCGATAAAATTAAGGTAAATGCTGATAACTTAGAACGGATGCAAACAGGTCAGTTTGCTGTAAAAGATATTTCTTTAACTGATCGTCTATAGATTCTAAATAGGATTTAAATTTAATTAATGCCTGAAAAGTCTTTCTATATAACTACTCCAATATATTATGTAAATGACAAACCTCACTTGGGTCATCTTTACACAACTGTAGCAGCTGATTCTAAGGCTCGTTTCCATCGACTTAGAGGTGACAATGTATATTTTTTAACTGGAACCGATGAACATGGGCAAAAATTAGAACAGGCAGCTAAAGAATTTAATATGGATGTCCTGACTCTATGTAACGAGAATAGTATTAAATTCAAAGAACTTTGGAAAAAATTTAATATCCAATTTGATGATTATATTAGAACTACTGAGAAAAGACATATTTCTGGTGTGCAGGAAATGTGGCGTCGAGTAGAAAATTCTGGAGATCTTTATTTAGGTACGTATAGTGGATGGTATGCAGTTAGAGATGAAGCTTTTTATAATGATTCTGAATTACAAGAAGATGCGCAGGGGAAAAAAATTGCTCCTAGTGGTGCAGAAGTTGAATGGATAGAAGAACCGAGTTATTTCTTTCGTCTTTCTGAGTTTCACGCTCATTTACTAGAATTTTACGAACAGAATCCAGATTTTATTAAGCCTGTATCCAGAAGAAATGAAGTACTGAAATTTGTCGAGTCTGGTCTTAGAGATTTGTCTGTTTCTAGAACTAGTTTTAAATGGGGTATTCCTGTTCCAGGAGATGAAAAACATATTATATATGTTTGGTTTGATGCTTTGAGTAACTACATTACTGCGCCTGGTTTTGGAGAAGATGGAATATCTAGTTCAAATCCATGGCCGACTGATCAACATTTTATAGGCAAGGATATTCTTCGTTTTCATGCAGTTTTCTGGCCTGCGTTCTTACTTTCAGCAGGTTTGCCTACACCTAAACAAATTTTTAGTCATGGATGGTGGACAGTTGAAGGACAAAAAATGTCTAAAAGCCTTGGAAATGCCGTAGATCCAAACTGGTTATTAGAAGAGTATAGTATCGATGCAATTAGATATTTCTTACTCAGGGAAATCCCTTTTGGTCTTGATGGTGATTTTTCTCATAAAAATTTAATTGAAAGAATCAATGCAGATTTAGCAAATGACTTAGGGAATTTACTTAATAGAGTATTAAATATGATTAAAAGATATTTAGAAAATAAAATTAAAATAGACCTATTGATTAAAGATAAAGAAGAAATAAAATTAGTTAAAGAAATTGAAATTTTATCCTTAAGTTACGAAAAAAATATGTTAGAGACAAATTTCCAGGAATCATTAAAAGATATTTGGAAAGTTATTTCTCTTGGCAATAAATATTTAGATAGAATGGCACCTTGGACCCTAGCGAAGGAAAAAAGAATCGATAATTTGAATTCCGTTTTGTATCATTCCGTTGCTTTGATCAGAGTGGTTGCCGGAATGTTAATTCCCATCATGCCAGATACTAGTGATGAGATTGCTAAACAAATTGGACTTGAAACTAATTGGAGTAAATCTTCTTTTGAAGAACTAATAGATTTTTATAATTTGCCTTGTGATTTTAAAATAGATTTAGGTTCTCCGCTTTTCCCTAAAATTGAAGAAGAAGAACAAAGTTCTATTTTGAAGCGTGTTGCAGAACGTATTTCTACTAAATGAACTTTAATAAATGGAGTTAGAAGATAATAATGCATAAATCCTCTATGGATGATTCTAATAAGAAAGATTCTCAAAATTCATCTGAAGATATTGCTCCTCAGATTAGAGATAGGGAGATATATAAGAAAACAGTGAAAGGTAGATCGTCTAATTGGCGGAGTAAATGGAATGGGAATAAAAAGAAATCCGATCATATATCAAAAAAAGAGGGAAATGAGATAGTTGAAGAAAATAAAGAATCTGAAGAAAATAAAAATATATCAGATGATTTATTTTTTGTAGATTCTCATGCTCATTTGTCTGATTCTATTTTTAGAAAAGACAGGGATGACGTTATCAAGAGGGCAAATAATGTGGGAGTCTCTCAAATAATAGGGATTGGTTCTGATTATGAGTCTTGTGTTAGAACAATAAAGTTAGCAAGATCTAATTCTAATGTGCATGCTGCAGTTGGAATTCACCCACATGATGTAAAAAAATTAAATCATGGCATATTAAAAAAAATAAAAAAATTAATAGATGATCCTAAAGTTGTAGCTGTTGGAGAGATAGGTCTTGATTATTATCGCAATAATTCTCCTGTTAAGGCACAAAAGTTTTGGTTTCGAGAACAAATAAAAATGGCCATAAAATCTAAAATGCCCCTTATAATTCACTGTCGAGATGCTTTTGATGACGTTTATAAAATTTTATCTGAAGAAAATGCTAGTAAAGTTGGTGGTGTGATTCACTGTTTTACGGGGAATTGGGCTATAGCAAAGAAATTTTTAGATTTAGATTTTTATTTAGGGGCAGCTGGCCCAGTTACTTTCTCAAAGAGTGATGAACTTCGAGAAGTTTTTAAAAAAGTACCTCTTGAAAGAATACTTTTAGAGACTGATTGTCCATATCTGACACCACATCCGAATAGGGGTAAGCGTAACGAGCCTTTTTATATGATTGAGACAGCAAAAGTTTTAGCTGAATTACATGGAATTAATTTAAAAGAATTAGGAAAGATTACTACTACTAATAATTCCAGACTTTTTAGAATACATAATAGTTTTAAAAAAGGAGTTTTTACTTACGAGCATAAACATAATTTATACTTAAATATTACGAATAAATGTAGCAACTCATGTTTCTTTTGTGGTTTGATCGGTGATGGTCTGTTTAAAGGTTCAAATTTAATTTTGGATCAAGAGCCTAGTATATCTGATGTTATGAGAGAAATAGTTGATCCTTCTTCTTATGGAGAAATTGTTTTCAGTGGATTTGGAGAACCCACACTTAGGTTAAATACAATGATTGGAATAACTAAATTATTGAAGCAAAAAGGAGCAAAGAAAATAAGATTAGTTACAAATGGTTTGGGTAATATTACAAATGGAAAAGATATTTTGCCAGAATTAAGCGACTATTTTGATGCAATTTCCATTAGTCTTCAGGCAGGGGATTCTGAATCTTATGAAAAAATTTGTAAGACAAAAGATATTAAAGATCCTTTTGTTGAAGTGAAGAATTTTATTATTAAAGCTCGTACTTTCTTTCAGGATATTGAGGTGACTGCTGTGAATCTTTCAGGAATTACCGATAATAGCGACTGTATGAAAGTAGCAGATGATCTGAAAATTTCTTTTCGTTCTCAAGAATATGTTCACACTAATTAATTCTTTTTTTATTTTCGAAATTATTGATTTTTAAAGTCTGCTTTCCTTTTTTCTAAAAAGGCTGCTGTTCCCTCATTTTTATCATAGGTAGTCATTAGACAAGATTGAGCTAGTCGTTCAACTATCATTCCTGCTTTTGTCCCATAATTAGATCCTGCATTTAAACTTATTTTTGCTAAACGTATCGCCATTGGTCCTTTTGAAAGAATTTTTCTAGCTATTTCTTTTGATCTTTCTATTAACTCACTAGGTTCGACCACATGATTAACTAATCCTATACGGTAAGCCTCATCAGCATCAATAATATCTCCTGTAAGGATTAATTCTTTAGCCCTCCCAATCCCAATTAAAGTTGCAAGTCTCTGTGTACCTCCTGCCCCAGGAATAATTGCGAGATTGACTTCTGGTTGTCCAAATTTTGCAGTTTTACTCGCAATTCTAATATCGCAAGCTAGAGCAAGTTCGCAACCACCACCAAGGGCGAATCCATTTACAGCAGCAATTATTGGTTTTTCTATTGTTTCTAAATCGGCAAGAACTAACTGACTTACAGCTTTCAGTCCATCTATCAAGCCCCGTTCTTTAATTTGACTTATGTCTGAACCAGCAGCAAAAGCTTTTTCTCCACTTCCAGTTATAATGATTACTCCAATTTCTGGATTCTCATCTAGATTCTTTACTCCTTCTCTAATTTCTTCCCACGTATTTGTATCTATTGCATTTCGGACTTCGGGTCTATTTATGATAATCATTCCAATTCGATCTTCCTCTAGAGTTACTTGTATATTCTGATAAGTCATTTAGTTTCTCCATAATTTTTTAAGCATTATATATAATTCGTATCATAACTTTATAATCAAAAATGAAATATTAATTAATATTTTTTACATAATAGTCTGGAAGATATTATTCTAATGTATGCTTCATTAATTTAGCACTTAGTTCTATAGAGTGCTAAATTTTGTTGACATATATTTAAAACTTGTCTATAAAACGTTCTTTACAATTTTTTATTATTAATTTAGCTATTAATATCCGAAGGAGAATATAAAAATGGCGAAGTTGAAAGCGAAGGTGAAACCTTTGCAAGATCGCATCCTTGTTAGACGTTTGGATGCGGAAGAAGAAGAAATTGGGGGTATTATAATTCCTGATTCTGCTAAGGAAAAACCTCAAGAAGGCGAAGTGGTAGCAACCGGACCTGGAAAAGTAACAGATGATGGAAAGCGTCAATCTATTGAAGTTAAAGAGGGTGACAAAGTGCTTTTTGCAAAATATGCTGGTACTGAGGTAAAAGTCGAAGGTGAAGAATTATTGATTATGCGTGAAGATGATGTTTTAGCTGTTCTTTCTTAAATTAAAACTAAAATTTTAGATACTAAGGAGTTAAACTAATCATGTCGAAGATTATTTTGTTTGATGAGGAAGCTCGTGGAAAGATTAAGAAAGGAGTAGACCAACTTGCGAATGCGGTTAAGGTTACTCTCGGACCACGTGGTAGAAATGTAGTTATAGATAAGAAGTTTGGTTCTCCTGCTTCAACTAAAGATGGTGTAACAGTTGCTAAAGAAATTGAACTAGAAGATCAATTTGAAAATATGGGCGCACAACTAGTAAATGAAGTTGCTAGCAAGACTTCTGATATTGCTGGTGATGGAACTACTACTGCAACGGTTTTAGCTCAAGCAATTTTTACTGAAGGTCTTAGAAATGTAACTGCTGGTGCAAATCCGATTGATTTAAAGAGAGGTATTGATGAAGCTGTTGTGTCCGTAGTGGCTGAACTAAAGAAAATATCTAAGCCCGTAAGAGATAAAAAAGAGATTGCCCAAGTTGGGACAATTTCAGCAAACAATGATCCTACTATCGGTGATTTGATAGCTGAAGCTATGGACAAAGTTGGAAAAGACGGCGTTATTACTGTTGAAGAAGCAAAATCTATGGAAACTTCTTTAGATATCGTTGAAGGTATGCAGTTTGATAGAGGTTATTTGAGTCCATATTTTGTAACTAATGCAGATCGTATGGAAGCTGTTTTAGAAGATCCTTATATACTTTTCCATGAGAAGAAGATATCTAATATGCGAGATCTTCTTCCACTATTAGAAAAAGTAGCAAAAATGGGTAAACCTCTTTTGCTAATAGCAGAAGATATAGATGGAGAAGCACTTGCAACTTTGGTTGTTAATAAACTTCGCGGAACTTTGAACGTTTCCGCTGTTAAAGCTCCGGGTTTTGGAGATCGCCGAAAAGCAATGTTAGAAGATATGGCAATTCTAACTGGCGGAAAAATGTTGAGTGAAGATCTAGGAATAAAACTTGAGAACATAACTGTCGATGATCTTGGTCAAGCAAAACGTGTGACAATAGACAAAGATAACTCGACTATTGTTGAAGGTAAAGGAAAGGCTAAGGATATAGAAGGTCGTGTAAAACAAATTCGAAATCAGGTAGAAGAAACAACAAGTGATTATGATAGAGAAAAACTTCAAGAACGACTTGCAAAGCTAGTTGGTGGAGTTGCAGTGATTAATGTTGGTGCAGCTACAGAGACAGAAATGAAAGAAAAGAAAGCAAGAGTTGAAGATGCACTTAATGCTACTAGAGCTGCAGTAGAAGAAGGCGTGGTTGTTGGTGGTGGTGTTGCATTAGTTCGAAGTCAGAAAGGTGTGGAGAGCATGACTTCTGCTGGTGACAGACAAGTTGGAATAGAGATTCTAGCTAAAGCTTTAGAGGCTCCTCTTAGAGAGATTTCTAATAATGCTGGTCAAGAAGGCTCTATAATTGTTCAGAAGGTAAAGGGAGAGAAAGGTAATACTGGATATAATGCGGCAGCTGACAAATTCGAAGATCTTGTTAAAGTTGGCGTTATTGATCCTGCTAAGGTAACACGTTCTGCACTACAAAATGCTGCATCTGTTGCAGGTCTGATGCTTACTACTGAGTGTGTTATTTCAGATAAACCTGAAGAAGGTGGAGCGGCTGGTGCTATGCCTCCTGGCATGCCTCCTGGTGGTATGGGCGGTATGGGCGGTATGATGTAACTTTATTTTTGATTAAACGGGAGAAGGATTTTCCTTCTCCCGTTTTTTTTATGGACAATTTCAAAGTATTCTTATACCTTTGATTAGATTTTGGATATTCTTATGTTTTTGAATGAGTTTTAGTAAAATATTCTTAAAAAGAGAATCGAAAAGATGCAGAGGTTAAGATTTTTCCCCGTGTATAGTTTCTCCTCCCTTTTTACAATTTCTTTTTTAGTACATCTTTTGTTTGTTTGTTTGCTTGGTGTCTTTTATAATTTTTCGGAAATTTCAAATAAAACTCCAAAAAAATACCGCTTTATTTCCGTTAATTGGGAAACAGATAAGATTAAAAAACGTAAAGAAAGAACAAATCTCCTTTCTAATATAGATAGAGAAGAAAAAGGTTTTTTTTTAAAAAACAGGAAAATTCAGATTCAGAAAAGCTCAAGAAGAATAAAAAATATTTCAGGTATAGAAATTAGTCAGAAGAAGAATATTTCAAATGAGACAGAAAAAAATATTGAAAAAAAATCTTCGATATCTAATATAAAGTCTAAAAAAGTTTTAAATATATTAAGCAGTTCTAATAACAAAAAAAGAAAGTTAAAATTGAAGAATAATACTCTTCAGGTTAAAAAAATGATCTCAGAAAAAAAATTAGAGCCAAAAAAAATAACTGACCGAAAGTTAAAATTGAAGAATAATACTCTTCAGGTTAAAAAAATGATCTCAGAAAAAAAACTAGAGCCAAAAAAAATAGCTGAACAAAAGTTAAAAAGTAATCTCTTGAAATTAGAAAATGATATAGATCGACTGAAACTCTTTAGGGTAGACCAAAAACATAAAAAAAGTTTTGAAGTTTCTGAAATAGTTTTAGATAAAATGGCAAGTCTAGATTCTGAATCGAAGAAGAAAAATAAGGATGACCAGCCTATTTCTCTATCTACAAGTAAGACGAAGTATTTTAGATATTTTAAACATCTTAAGGAAAAAATTGAGGAGTCTTGGGCATGGTGGGCACCAGAAGCAAGAGGATTGAATGGAGAGTTGAAACTTCAATTTACTCTTTTGAGAGATGGTAGCTTAAAAAAAATTGATCTATTAAAATCCTCTGGATATGAAATCTTGGACGATGAAGCGATTTCGGCTGTTACGAAGGCATCATTTTCTTTTAGGCCATTTCCTTTAAATTTAAGAAGAAAGACTTTAGTTGTTCAAGGTACTTTTGAATATGTATCTGAAAGATTTTTTGTTAGAAAATTTTTAAGGAATTAATTTTTAGATTTTTTTAAGTTTTTATATTTTTTAAAATAAATATTATATAGAGGTGTTCTTTGATTCAAGAAGACGATCTTTTTAGTAATCGTACAGAAGATTATTTGAAAAATATCTTTAAACTTGAACAGATTGTTTCTCCGGTTAAAACCAGTTCTATCGCTTTGAAAATGGAACTATCTTCTGCTTCTGTAACTGGAATGTTGAAGAAGTTACATAAAATGAGACTAGTTGTATACAAACCCTATCAAGGCGTATTTCTTACAAAAAAAGGAGAAAAAGTAGCTCTTGAAATTATCAGGCATCATAGACTAATTGAACTTTTTTTAAATCAGAAAATGGGTATCGATTGGGATAAAGTTGATATCGAAGCTGAAAAACTTGAACATGTTTTAAGTGAAGAGTTGGAAGAAGTACTGGATAAAAGCCTAGGTTTTCCTACGTTAGATCCACACGGTGATCCGATTCCTTCGAAGGAAGGAAATATCAGGAAATTGAGTGAGAAGAAATTATTCGAAACTGAAGAAGGAGTTGAAGTCTCTATAACTCGAGTAGGGCAGGAAAATAATGAAATTCTTAAGTATCTAGGTGAAATTGGATTAATTCCTGGTGTTTCCATAGAGATATTAAAAAAGTCTGTAAAGACTGATACAATTACAATCTCTATTAACGGCGTTTCTCATACTTTCAGTAGTTCGGTCGGTTCTTTTGTTTTTGTGACTTAAAAACTTAACTTTAAGGAGTATTTGATGAGTGTAAATACGAAATCTGTCAAACGAAAGAGGAAATTTGTAAATAAGTTTAAAGCAATACATGACAGAGAAATAAAGTGGCAGGAAGGTGCAGCATTAAAAATGTTGACTTTACCTAAAGGTTTGAAAGTAAAAATACTTAACCATGATCCTCTAATGAAACGTGTTGATATGAAAGTGAAATTTCCTCCTGGTTATGTTGAGCCGGAACATACACATAAGAGTTGGCACTCTATCTTAGTTACAAAAGGTAGAATGTGTGTTGCAGGAAAAGATCTTCGACCTGGAGATTATGTCTTTGGTTGGAATCTCCCTCATGGTCCTTATGAGTATCCGGATGGATGTGAAGTTTTTTGTGTATTTATGGGAGATGGAACCGAACATATTTGGAATGAGGAAAAACATTTAGCACATGAAATTGAGTGGAATGCAAAGACTAGTTCTGGGAAAAAAGCGATTGCGAAGGGAGTAACTTCTAGAAATAAACAATTATCAAAAATAAATAAAAATAAATAGTACTTATTCTAAAATGCAATAGATTGGAGCGAGATTGAATTCATTACGAGTTGCAGTTATCGGAGGAGGAGCTTGGGGTACAGCTCTTGCGGATTTCCTTTCTGATATTGGTCATCAAACGATTCTTTGGGTTTTTGAACAAGAATTATGTGCCCGAATACAAGAAACTTACGTTAACGATCTTTATCTCCCAAATTTTAATCTTCATAAAAATTTAGAATTCACTTCTGATTTAGTACAGGCGACTTCCTCTGGACAGGATGTTATCGTCAGTGCTATGCCCAGTCATGTAGTTACGAATATTTGGGACAATTTAGGATCAGCAATACATGAAGAATCAACTATAGTAAGCGTAACAAAAGGTTTTGATCCAAATTCATTTTTGTTGCCATCACAGATCATAGAAAATTCATTGAAAGGTTCATGTAAAAGTGCTAATGAAATTGTTAGTTTGTCTGGACCTACATTTGCTTTAGAATTAGCAAAACGAAATCCAACTGCAATTACTGCCGCTTCATTGAACTATGAGTCTTGTGTTAAAATACAAAAAGCATTTTCAGCTTCTTTTTTCCGAATTTATTGTAGTGATGATCCGATAGGTGTTCAAATTGGTGGTGCTTTAAAGAATGTGATTGCTCTTGCTGCCGGGATAGTTGATGGTCTAGAAATTGGGTTAAATGCTAGAGCAGCTTTGATAGTTAGAGGTCTTAAAGAAATTTCTCGATTAGCCACTAAGATGGGAGGAGATCCTCAAACTCTTTCGGGACTTTCAGGCATGGGTGACTTAATTTTAACCTGTACTGGAGAATTAAGTAGAAATAGGACCGTAGGATATAGGATAGGGCAAGGAGAGAAATTAGAAAGTATTTTAGAATCTATGGTTTCAGTAGCTGAAGGAGTTGCAACTGCTCCGCTTGCACTTGCACTTTCTAAGAAATTTTCTATTGAAATGCCGATTTGTGAAGAAATTAATGCGATTTTATTTAACGAAAAGGATCCGTTTGATTCACTTAATGAACTTATGAAACGCCCATTTAAGGAAGAAATAGCCTGAAGTAAGGGCTATATGGCATGTTTTGATTTTGAGAAAAATAATCTTTTTATTAATATCTGTCTTACTTTTGCCACCTTGTTGGGCTATTACAAAAATCTTAATTGATGAAGTTCATTTAAAAGTTAATAGTTTCGCTATTAGTTTTCATCCGCAAGGAAAAGATTTTGAGTATATCCTTCTTTTCTCGGGTGCTCTTTTATTTTTAATTTTTTATAGTCGATATAAATTTGAATTTTTATATACTTTCCTTCATGAATTTACGCATTTAATTTTCGGGATAATTTTTCTAAAAAAAATAGTTAGATTTAAAGTTGCTAGATTGAAGGGAGAAGTAGTTCTAAGCGGAACTAATTTTGTAATTTTACTCGCTCCTTATTTTTTTCCTCTTCTGACTTTCATTTTACTTTCAGTAGGTTTCCTTTTATGGGAATTTCTGAAATATAAATTAATCTGGTATTTGACAATTTCTCTTGTTGGATTTTCGTTAATGTTGCATATTGTTATGACTCTAAAGTCTTTAATGGTAGAACAGTCAGATATTAAGTCTAATGGATATTTTTTTTCCTTCGTTACAATTTATTTTTTATCCGTTTCTTTAATATCTGGAATCATAATTTTTCTTGTGCAAGGATATATGGAAGCTCTTGCTTTTTTTAGTATTCTTTTAAGAGAGGTCAAAAATATTTTTTTGTTAATTCCAAATCTTTTATTTGATTAAGACAAATAGTAACTAGTTATAAATATACAATTGTTATAAACTCAATCTTGAAAAATTTTCGAGATTGAGTTTTAAATTATAGAGGAGAAGGATATGAATTCTGAAAAAATTAAATTGGCTTCTATTGGTTTAGGCTGGTGGGGTGGTATGTTAGCAGACGCAGCCGGTAGAAGTGGTACGTGTGAAATAATTTCTGGTTTCGCAAGGAATTTAGATACACGAAAAGCCTTTTCTGAAAAGTATAGTTGTAATTCAGCTGAGAGTTTAGATCAAATTTTAAAAGATTCTAGTATCGATGGTTTGTTGGTTGCAACTCCCCACTCTACCCATCTAGATATAATCTCACAGGCAGCTAGCGCGGGTAAGCATATTTTTATTGAAAAACCACTAACATTAACCTGTGAAGATGCAAGAGAAGCTATTAAAATAACCGAGAAAGCAGGGGTAGTTCTTCAAGTGGGTCATCACCGAAGAAGATGTTCTGCGAATCGTAAGATTAAGAGTTTTATTGATTCAGGAGAATTGGGTGTTTTACATCAAATGCAGGCTAATTTATCATTAGCAGGAGGTCTCGAACCAAGGCCAGGATGGAGAAATGATCCTGAAGAAAGTCCTGCAGGCTCGATGTGTGGTCTGGGGGTACATATGGTAGACAATCTTCAGTTTTTAGCAGGTCCTGCAAAGCGTGTTTCTGCTTTTAGTAAGAAACTTTTGTCAAAGACTAACCTTGATGATGTGACAAGTTTTATTATTGAGTATGAGAGTGGTCCATTAGGATATATTGGAACGACTTTTGTTGTTCCGAAAATTTGCGAGACCTCTGCATTTGGAACTGGAATGAATGCTTATAGTGATTTAGAAGGTACTAAACTTTATATCACTAAGGCAGGTGATGATAAAAAAGAAGAGATTGATCTTGATCCGATTGATCCCCTCTCTGAACAATTAAGTGATTTTGCATCTTGTATAAGAGGAGAAAAAACAGTAGAAACTGGTGGGTCAGAAGGTTTGGAAGTAGTTGCTGTACTTCAGTCTGTTATAGAAAGTTCTAGAACGGGAAAAGCAATAGAAGTCTCTACTTTTAGGGATTAGAAAGTCTTTTGTCTGTTCTTTTGTGTTTTATAGTTTTTTAATTTTTGGAGAACAAAATGCCACAATTGGATTATATTGGAACTTCCC
>CAYWAX010000037.1:0-14502 GCA_964456425.1 uncultured Nitrospinaceae bacterium
TTTGCTTTTCGATGACACTCAAAAAATAGCAAAAGCGCTAGGAGAATAGAATAGTCCGGTGAATATTAGATATAGTTCTATTTACATTCTTTGAAGGTTTTAATGAGATGGATTTAGAGGAAATCAAAGAAGAAATAAAAAATTATCCAACTCCTATTGCCAGATGTGATGTATATTTCAACTGGCTTTTAGAAGAAAGAGATAGGCTGCTTTCTGGAAAAGAAGAAGCCGAGAGAAGAGGTCATCTTGCAGGTAAGTTCTGATTGTTTTTTTAAAGATCTTTGAGTATCTATTCTACTTTGTAATTATTGACTGACTGCATTCCTCAAGACCTTCTTCGATTCTCTGGGAAACGATATCGATAATCTTTTCATGAAACCCAAGATGTGGTCCTAGGTGAATTTTTACATTTGGATTTCTGGATGCACCAATTTCTACAAGATGAGGGAGATCTTTTCTCACGTGATTTCCCATATGCAGAAAGTAGGGTGTCAAAAGAATTTCTTCTGCTCCTTTTTTTGCGCAGGTATCAATACAGTCAGGAATAGAGGGCTCATTAATCTCTAAAAAAGCAGCAGTTACAATTCTCTCTGGCCATTTTTTCTGAAAGATATCTACTACTTTGTACATATCTCGGTTAGCACCCTCAGCTCTGCTTCCATGGCCAAGAAGGATAATGGCTTTTAGAGAGTTTGGGGAGTTGTCTGCTATGCCATGCATTCGCCTTCTCCTCTTTCAAGAACGTAGGTTTCTTCCTTTCCCCAATCTACAAAAATTTCTTCTTTTTCTTCTTCGTTAAATTGACCGTTGATATGAAATTCCTGAAGCAGTTCTTCAAAGGATTGATTTCCGACTCTTTCAAAAAAATCATTGAACTTTTCGTTTTCATTTCTATTTTCTTTATAGTGAGTCAGGATGCTTTTTAGAGCATTAGGCACTCTTTTCGCAGGAATCCTCACTCTCAAACGTTCTCCAAGTTTGGTTAATCCGTTGGTGTTTTGATGCTGGCCGGCTAAGAAAAGTTCGTATGCGGGAAGCATTTTTCCCTCTGAACGGAGAGTTCCTCCATGGAATCCTATATTTGCAATGTGATGTTGTCCGCAGGAATTAGGGCAGCCACTCATCTTAATTTGAAGTTCTTTTGTAAGAGGGTCCTCAATTCCTTCTTCTTCCAGAGTATTACGAATGGCAGTAGCCAATCCCATAGAAGAGGTGATTCCTAATTTACAGGAATCTGTTCCAGGACAAGAGACAACATCGGTAATTTCTTGTGCTCCATTACTGGATAGTCCTATTTTTTTTAGTTCAAGCCAGACTTTTTTCAGATCATTCTTTTTAATCCATCGAAAAACAATATTCTGTTGGTAACTTGTTCTGGCTCTGCTTCTGGCATATTTTCTAGAAATCGATGCCAATGCAAAGAACTGATCTGCAGTAATGTCACCGAGAGGTAGTTTTATTTCTGCCGCATAGTATCCAGATTGTCGTTGTTCTCTTACATTTGTGGACTCCCATGCCGTATATTCATCATGGTCTCCATTTAGCTGTATCTCATCCGCAGGACTTTCAAAGTCTTCGGCTGTTTCTATATTCTCATATTCGTCATCTTCCCAAATAAACTCATCGATATTAATTGGGTTTGAAGCCCATTTCTCTGTTAGCTCTTTTTCTACTCTTTCTCTTAAGCCGTCTATACCTATCCAGCTTACTAAAAATTTAATTCTGGCTTTAAATCTGCTTTTCCTGAGTTCTTCTGAATTATTGAAAACTCTTATTATCGCTTCGCTCACGCGCAGAATTTCTGTAGCAGGTATAAACTCATACAAAGTTTCTGCGACGCGAGGAAACGTTGCCAGTCCTCCACCCACGAGCATTTTAAAACCCTTGATGGAAACACCCTCTATATCTTTGATGACAGGAATAAATCCTATGTCATGTATTCCTGCAACAACACAATCAGAACTACAGCTAGAAAATGCTGCTTTGAATTTCCTAGGTAAATTTTGTATAAACTCTTTTCTTGCAAAATATCGTGCGAACGCACCTGCATATGGTGTAGAGTCGAAAACCTGATCTTTGCATACTCCTGCAAAAGCACATCCTGTAACGTTCCTGACCGTATTGCCGCAGGCTTCTCTGGTTGTTAGACCAGATTTTGCGATCGTTCTCATTAAGTCTGCTGCTTCATCTAATTTGATAAAATGGAATTGAAAGCATTCTCTCGTTGTTACATGTCCTTTTTTTAGAGGAGAATAGTCGCGAGCTACTATCCCAAGAGTATCAAGCTGATCAGCATTCATTCCTCCAAAGGGAATTTTGATTCGGAACATTTGTGAGTCTGCTTGTCTTTGTCCATAGACTCCTCTTAAAAGTCTCCATCCAGTGAATTCGTTGTCAGGGATATTTCCGGAATTAAATTTAGTGACTTCTGTTTCGAAATCATCAAACTCCTCTTTGTAGATCGGAATTACAGGTAAAGAAACTTTTCCTGATTTGTTTGAATTGTTCTCTTCCATTTTATTCTCCAAAACGCATATTCTTAATTATTGAGATAATTGTAATTTTTTATTTTTGTGAAAACTTTTAGGTTCATGTATTTCTGATTTAGATTCTTTAGAATCCAATTGTAAGTGTTTATTAAACCAATCTAATTTATTTCCAAGTTTTGCTACATTTCCGACAACAAATATTGCAGGAGATGCAATTTCCTCTCTTTCTGCGAGTGTTACTGCATTTACTAAAGTATCCGTAAAATTTCTTTGAGTTTTCTTTGTAGCATTTTCAATAATGGCAATAGGGGTTTCTTTGGACATTCCATTTTTAATGAGTGTAAAAGAGATACGACCAATTGAACGTGCAGACATTAAAAATACAAGAGTTCCTTTATCTTTTGCTAAATGACCATAATCTAGATGTTCAGTTCTTTTATATGGATCTTCATGACCAGTAATGAATGTAACGCTTGAAGAGATACCTCTATGAGTGACTGGAATTCCTGCAAAAGCAGGTGCTGCAATCGCTGAAGTTACTCCTGGTACAATTTCAAAAGGAATATTTTCTTTTTTCAGTTCTAGAGCTTCCTCTCCACCTCTACCAAAAACAAAAGGATCTCCCCCTTTGAGTCTAATAACAGTTTTGTTATCTCTTGCGAAATCTATCATTAGCTTATTTATATCTTTTTGTGGAATTATGTGATGATCGGCAGATTTTCCAGCAAATATAAACGTACATTTCGAATGACAATGGTCAAGAATTTCTGGATTCAGTAATTTATCGTAAATAACAACATCTGCGATTTTTAAAAGTTTTAAGGCTCTTAGTGTAATTAAATCAGGATCTCCTGGCCCTGCACCTACTATATAAACTGTTGTATTTTTAACTTTTATATTGTTTTTCATACTTTTTTTCATTTGAAATTTTTAAAAAATTAATAAGTAAAGTATTATTTACATTAATATTATCTAATTTGTCAATCTTTATTAATATATAACTTACAAAAATAATAAGGTATTTAAATTTATTAACTTTCAGAGAATTTTAATATGAAAAAAATAACTAGAGCAATTTCAATTATTGATGATGAAAATAGTAAAGATCCGAATTTTGAATTTTTTAATGGTGAAAAATTCCCTAAAGAATTTTTATACTCTAAAAGAATGTCTGAAAGACTAGTAAATTTTGCACCAGAATCTTCAGATATTATGAAAATAGCTGTTAGAGGTCACCATATTTGTCGATGGGAAATCCCAAGGACTGAATTTTCAAATGATAGAAAAGGTTATTTGAAATGGAGAATACAATTATATTCCTACCATGCAGATAAAGTGTCTTTAATTTTAAAAGAAGTAGGATATGAAGAACATTTTATAGACCGTGTTGCATCAATAATTAAAAAACAAAAACTAAAGAAAGACCCAGAAGCTCAACTCTTAGAAGATGTGATTTGTCTTGTTTTTTTAGAACATTATTTTGTAGATTTCGCTCGAAAACATGAAGAAAAAAAAGTTATAGATATCGTAAAGAAAACATTAGTGAAGATGTCTGAAGAAGGTAAAAAAGCTGCAATGCAGTTAGAACTTCCTGAATATACTCTTTCTTTTTTAAAAAAAGCTCTTTAGAAACTTTTTTTCTTTTTATGGGAATAAAATCTTTTTTTTTCTTTGGATGTGATTATCTGTACTTTATCTTTATTAGATGTTGATTGATTTGGTTTTTTATCTTTTTCATTATTTTCGAATCTTCTTTTATTTCTCCTAGGATTTATCTTTTCTTCAGATGTGGATTTTTCCTGTCTAGTATATTTCGTTCTCTTTTTAGACTTGTCTGTATTTCCTGAATTCTTTTTCTCGGTCTGGTAAGAATGAGGAGATATTTTGATTTTTTGTTTTGATTTCCTTTCTATGTTCCTTAAAAAACTCATTTCAGAAACGTCACAAAATGAGTATGCTACTCCCTCTGAACCTGCTCTCGCAGTTCTTCCTATCCGGTGTATATAATTTTCTGGAATATTTGGCAATTCATAGTTTACGACATGACTTACTCTAGAAAAATCAATTCCACGCGCTGCTACATCTGTAGCTACGAGTATTTTTGCACGTCCTTTTTCAAATTGTCTAAGTGCTCTTTGTCGAGCAGCCTGTGTTTTGTCCCCGTGAATTGTTTCTGCTCTAAAACCCGAACGATAAAGTTTTTGTCCTAAATAATTAGCACCTCTTTTTGTCTTCCTGAAAATAATTGTATGTGTCATTTTTTTACTTTTTAACAGATCCAAAAGTAGATTCATTTTATTACCAGTATCGATCAAATAAACATATTGTTTAATTTGGTCTAGAATTATTTTTTTAGGTGTTACATCTACACGTATAGGATTAACTAAAATATCTTTCGCTAATTTAGAAACTTCTTTTGGCATAGTTGCTGAAAAAAGCATCGTTTGTTTCTTGGAGGGAAGTTTTTGTAATACTTTTTCTATATCTCTAATAAAACCCATATCCAACATAAGATCAGCTTCATCTAATACAAGATGAGAAATATTTTTAAGATTTACATAACCTTGTTGGATAAGATCAAGTAATCGGCCTGGTGTTGCAACAATAATATCTACTCCTCTTCTTAGAGCTGCAACTTGATAAAGCTGTTTTATACCTCCGTATATTACAGTGTGTTCTGCGAAGATATATTGACCATAGGACTCGATACTTTTTCCAATTTGGAGTGCGAGTTCTCGAGTGGGTGCAATTATTAGGGCACGAGGTATAGGTTTTCGTTTCTCTTGTGTTGAGTTTTGAATTTTGACTGGATTACTATTTATTATATCTGAAGATAAATGTTGTAAGATCGGAAGAGAAAACGCAGCTGTTTTTCCACTGCCAGTTTGTGCAATACCCAAAAGATCGTTTCCGTCAAGAAGTTTAGAAATAGTTTTTTCTTGAATAGGAGTAGGGTTGTTATATTTCTTTTCTTTTAGTCTTTTTTCAAGAGGTGCTATGAGACCGAGCTTAAAGAATGATGTTTGGTCCATTAAAATATAGTCCTTTTATCTATAGCTTGCATTTTTGATATGCTTTCTTTGTAAGCATTGGAACTTATGTTCTTTATCTTCGTAAATGTCAACTTTCTTAACCTTTATATTTCAATTGATTGATATGAACTTTAAAATCCTTAATGTATAATTAACTAATATTACTTCATCTAATAAAAAGGATTGAGTATGAAAATTGTGATGTGGAATTGTTACGTTTGACCTTATGCTTACAGAGCCACGGAGTGGCTTACGCGTTTGATGGGAGTTAAATCTGATTTAAAGGTGACTTATAAAGCATTTGTACTTGAACAAATGAACTTTGGTAAAGTAAGAGGACCTAAATGGAAAGCATGGAAAGATAGAACTTTCCCTAGCAGGGATATGCCATCCCACGAAGCAGCCAAATGTGCAGCTTTACAGGGTGAAGATGCATTTTCTGCTTATCATTTGCAACTTCATAGAGCTAAACACGTTGATAAAAAAGATATTACCAATCAACTTGTACTTAGAGATATCGCAATCCAATCAAATTTAGATATCGTTAAATGGGAAGAAGACATGAAATCTGGAAGTGGAATACCTAAAGTCGCTGACGATCATATGGAAGCAGAGGAGACTTGGGGAGTTTTTGGTGTTCCAACACTCTATTTTGAGAAAGGGAAACCTTTATTCCTAAAATTGGAAGAAGGTGATTGGGAAGGCGTAGATGATGAAGGTTTGCTTGATGCAGTTATTGAAACAACAGTTGAAAGACCCTATATCCTTGAAGTAAAAACTCCAGAATCTTCAAGACGTTCTGAAGCATCACAAAAAAAATATAAGAAATATACTGGAGAAAAGTAAAATTATAATAAAGGAAAATTAGTTTGAATAATGAAGTGCGAAAGCCTATAGATTTGACTGTTGATAAGAAAGATTCGGAACTACGAATAGTTTGGAATGATGGTGTTAGAAGTATTTATAGTTTTGATTATCTTGCATTAATGTGTCCGTGCGCAAATTGTAAGGAAAAACGATATGAAAGCCACAAGAATCCTCTGAATGTTCTTTCAGGTCCATCTGGCCCTGCACAGTTACAAAGTGCAGACATGGTAGGTAGGTATGCTATAAATTTCTCATGGTCGGGAGGATGTGCGAGTGGTATATATTCTTTTGATTATTTAGATGAGATAGATCCTCAAAAGAAAAATTCTGAAGCTGAAGAGGTTCAATAGTTAAGTCTTTTTGGGAGGTCTTCTCTTTGGGAAAGACAGTTGTTGAAAAGATTCTTTCAAACCATTCTGGTGAAGAAGTTGATTCGGGAGATTTTGTTGTTTCCGATATAGATTATGTTATGGCTGGAGATGCAAAAGGTCCGAAAGCAGTAGATATAATGAAGGAGCATAATCTTAAATTTAATTTAGAACCTTCTAAGACTGATCTTATCATTGACCATTTTGTTCCCGTCCAATCTACACATTGGGCTAATCACCATAAAAAACTAAGAGACTTTTCAATTGAAAAAGGGATCAATCTTTTTGATGCTGGGTCTGGTGTTTGCCATACAATTGTGACTGAAGAGGGAAAGGTATTTCCTGGAGGTCTGGCGATTGGTGGAGACAGTCATGTATGTACCTATGGTGCCTTGAACTGTATCGCAGTTGCTGTAGAAAGTATTGAAATTGCATCAGTATATAATACAGGAAAACTTTGGTTTCGTGTTCCTGAAACTATTCGTGTAAATTTCACAGGGAAAATTCCTTCTGGTGTTTTTTCTAAAGACTTAGTCTTAAATCTTGCAAATCAATTAGGTGAAAACGGTGCGAATTATCAATGTATAGAATATGCAGGAGACACTATTTCTTCATTGTCTATGGATGCACGTTTTACCATGACAAACATGTCTGTAGATATGGGTGCAAAAACAGGTGTTATGGAATCAGACGAAAAAACAGTTAATTGGTTAAAAAGATGGAGAAAGGATGTGAATTCCGTAAAATCAGATTTTGATGCCAATTTTTCAAAAGAGATTACAATTGACGTTAGTAGTCTTTCTCCTCTATTAGCCGAACCTCCTTCGGTTCACAATATATCTGCTGTTAGTGAAATCAAGAAAAAAAAGATAGATCAAGCTTTTATTGGAACGTGTACAAATGGGCGTTTAGAAGACTTAGAAATCGCCGCAAAAATTCTTAAAGGCAGGAAAATAAATTCTCGCGTCCGGTTTTATATTGCTCCTTCAAGCAGAAGAGTATTAGAAAGTGCAATGGAAAATGGAGTTATCAAAATACTTGTTGATGCAGGGGCAACTATTTTAGCTTCTGCCTGTGGTCCTTGTGCATCTATGAATGGAAATGGACTTCTGGGAGATGGTGAAACTGCAATATCTTCGGCAAACAGAAATTTTCCAGGACGACTTGGGAGTAAAAAATCTGAAATTTATTTGTCTTCACCAGCGACAGTAGCAGCGAGTGCCTTATTAGGTGAGATTACTGATCCTAGAGAATTATTGAATTAAAGAGGAAAAGAATTGAAAACAAACCCCCGGATTTTTCGTTTTGGTGACAATATAAGTACAGATGTTCATCTTTCATCAAAATATAAACCTGTTGGAACTACATTAGAAGACTTAAAAAATTCTGCATTTATAGACCTAAATCCAGAATTTGCGATATTAGTGAAGGAAGGTGATTTTTTAGTTGCTGGAAAAAATTTTGGATTAGTAAGTAGTAGGCAGGATTCAGCAGTAATTTTGAGAGAGTTAGGGATTTCATGTGTTTTAGCTAAAAGTTTCGGGCACATGTTTTATCGCAATGCCCTCAATTCTGGACTTCCATTAATTATATGTGATACGAAACAGATTCTTGATCAAGATTTGATTGAAATCAATTTTAAGGATGGAGAAGTAAGATTCAGAGATGTAGTTTTAAATTTTACCCCATATCCAGAATCTATTATGAAGATGATAAATGCAGGGGGTCTAATTTCTTTTATTAAAGATAATGGAGGCTATGCTTCTAATTAAATCGTAACTTTCATATAAATGTTAATTTTCAGATTCTTCATGGAGTTCTTCTTTAGGAATTTCATTTTTGAATGCGATTAATATCTTAGCAGGTTGATCTTCAATTGTAGCTGCACTATGAATTGCATTTGCATTAATAGTGATCACTTGTCCTGATTCAACAACAGAAAGTTCTTCTTCTACATTAAATTGCATTTTACCTTCTAAAAGAACAATCGATTCTTCTCTTTTATGTGTATGATAGGGGACAATTACACCAGGAGGCTGTTCTGCTTCAAAAATTTCATAACCAAAATCAGTTAATGCAACTAAAATTTCCTCCTCCTCCTCCTCACATCCAAATGCTTCCATTGTATTTTGAATCTTGAATCTTACTTTATTCATTTTGGAAACCCTTTCTAACTATTTAGTAAGTTTTTTACGATATTGCTTATTCTTGAACCACTTGCTTTCCCCGCTAATTCCTTAGTTAAAATAGGCATTACTTTCCCAATATCTTTCATAGAAGTAGCATCTTGTTGAGAGATAACTCGTTCTACTTCTTTTTGTATCTCTTCGTCACTCATCTGTACAGGTAGGTAATTTTTAATAAAAACTGATTCTTCTTTTTCTTTATCTGCGAGATCTATTCTTCCTGCGTCTCTGTATTGACCCTCTGCTTCTTCACGTTTTTTCAACATACTTTCTAGGATTTTGATAATAGCATCCTCTTTGATATCTTCACCGGTTTCTTTATCTTTATTAAGAATTTCCGAACGTACCATTCGTATAGTAGACAATTTCAATTGATCTTTTGAACGCATAGCATCTTTCATATCATCTTCTAGTCTTTGTCTAGTTTGATTCAAGAATTTCCTCAAATTTATTATCAGCAAACGAGTTGTTTTTTTTAGTAAATCTCAAGTACAAAATACAGAATCCGGATCCTATAACATCTGCTAAAAAATCACCATAGGAGGAATGTCTTCCATCAACAAATCTTTGATGATATTCATCTAAAAATCCATTAAGTACGCAGAAAAAGAAGATCCCCAAAGTAATTAAATTAATGGAAGTACGATTGAAAAAATTACATACCGGTTTCCAAAGAAGAAGTGTTAATAAAAAGAATTGAAAAAAGTGAATTATTTTATCGAACCAAAAAAAAGTTTCTATTTTTGAATTGTTGAAACTGAATGAAGAAAGAGAGTGGATTAATACCAAATATGAAATGACGATAAACCATTTCGTTTTCATTTTTGTAGCTTCCCTCGATTATTTCCGACTTCTGTAATGATGAAATGATTTTTCTTGATATAATTATTTGCAGCATCTTTAACCTGTTTTAAAGTGACAGATTTTATTTTCTTTAGATAAATTTTTGGATATTTTTTTGAGAATCCTAGTCTTTGTATTGCTAGAATATAGTCTGCTATTCTATCTGAAGAATCAAATTTAGTTGCGAAACTTCCGATTATATATGATTTTGCATCATTCAATTCTTGAATTGTTACTCCAAATTCTTTTATTTTTTTTATTTCATAAAGAGTTTCTGAGATTGCCAGTTGTGTATTTTCGTTTTTGGTTTGTAAAGCTAAAAGCCAATATCCGTTCTCCAGGCCGGATGCAAAATAACTATAAGCAGAATAAACTAATCCCCTTTTTTCCCGTAGATTTTTTAAAATTCTACTTTCGAATCCGCCGCCGCCTAAAATGTAATTCATAACACGTGCCGAATGAAAATTTGGGTCTGTACGTTTAATTGAACGATTTCCCATTATGACAGTAGTTTGAGAAAAAGGTTTGTTTATACGTTCTCTTATTATTTTATTTTTCAAAATAGGCACTGTATTAGTGGTTTTTTTAAATAGTTTTTTTGTCCATTCACCAAAAAATGTTTTTATCAATTTTAGAGCTTTATCTTTTTTGATATCTCCTACAAAGACAAATACAGTATTTTTTCTTTTGTAATTTTTTGTGTAAAAATTAACAATATCTCTTCTTTCGATTCTTTTAATTGTTTTCGAACTTCCTTCTACTAATCTTCCATAGGGATGATCTCCGTAAAGAGAAGATAAAAAAGATTTTCTTGCTATGTAATTTGGTGAAAATTGGCCCTTTTTTTCTTTTCCATATAGTCTTATTTTAGATTTTTTAATTTCATTTTCAGGAAAGACTGGATTGTTTAAAAGATCTGAAAGTAGTTCAAATCCTTTTTCTATATCTCTTTTTAAGAATTTTGCAGACACTGTCACGAAATTATGACCAGTATCTAATGAAACTCTTCCTCCTAATTCGTCGATCATTTTTTCAATAGAAAGTGCATTTCTTTTTTTTGTTCCTCTAGTAAGAGTTAACGCAGTTAAGTTAGCAAGTCCTGCAAGTTCCTTTTGTTCGTATTTCGAACCAGCATGTATTGAAATTCTTATAGTTACTAGTGGCAATTGTGAAGAGGATTTAGTGAGTAATAGATTTCCATTTTTTATTGATATTTTTTCGAATTCAATAGGGTTCGCATATATAGGAATTTCAAATAACAAAACAGAAGATAAAAGAAAATGAACAATTATTATAATAGATCGAAATTTCATTTTATTTTTTAGCCTTTTGAGGTATTAATTCGGCGATGGTTCTATTGTTAGTATAAAAATATTTTCTTGCTACTTTTAGAATTTCTTCTGGAGTCACTTTTCTGATTTTTTTTAAATAATCTTTTATAATTTTCCAATCTCCACAAACAGCAGAACGTCCAAGCATCATAGCTCTATAGTAATGACTGTCCATAGAAAAAATAGAATTTGCTTCTATACTTTTGATTGCTCTTCTTAATTCTTGTTGAGTGACTTTATTGGAAGAGATATTTTTTAATTCTTCAAAAAAAACTTTTTTAATTTTTGATACTGAAATTCCAGATGCAGGTTGCGCATAGAAATAGAATAAATCAGGATCGTATGAAAGATAACGGTATTCTGCTCCTGCACTAAGGGCAAGACCATCTTTTCTAACTAATCTTTGATAAATACGACTTGATTCGCCTCCTCCTAATATATATTCGAGAAGAGTTAATGCAGCAGAGTCTTCATGTTTCCAGTTTGGAGTATGGTATGCCATTGCAAAATATGGAAGAGCAGCATTTCTTTTAACTGAAATGAATCGTTCTTTTTTTTGGGGTGGTTCGATTATAATTTTTCTTTTGAAATTACCTTTAGACTCAATCTGTCCGAAATATTTTTTAATTAAGTCAATCGTTTTAGATATTTTGATATCTCCCACAATTACAAGAGTTGCGTTTTCTGGAACATAAAATCTTCTATAGAACTTTTGCATATCTTTTAGAGAAATTATTTTCAAATCTTCTTCCCATCCTATTATTGGATTCGTATATGTATGGGAAGTGAAAGTTTTTTGTCTCAGTTTTTCAAATAAGTAATTTACTGGATTGTCGTCAACTCTTGATCGTCTTTCTTCGAGTACAACTTTTCGTTCTAGTTCAAATTCAATAGGGTCCAGTTTTAGATTTTTCATTCGGTCTGCTTCTAACTTAATTGCAAGCTCAATTTTGTTAGAGGGTAGTTTTTCATAGTAACCTGTATAATCAAAACTTGTGAAAGCATTATGGCTACCTCCATTTTTCTTAATCAGATTGCTAAATATTTTAGGTCCATATTTTTTTGTGCCTTTAAACATCATATGTTCTAGGAAATGAGCCATTCCAGTTTTTCCAAAAGATTCGTCTCTGCTTCCCACTCCATACCATAATTTAGAAACAAACATAGGGGCCCTGTTGTCGGGTAGTAATAAGATATTTAGGCCATTTTGAAGTTTATATTCATAAACATTCCAAGAAACTTCATCTTTAATGTTTTTAGATTGTAAAGTTGTTGGGAAAAAATAACTGTTTAAAACTAAAAAAAAGAAAAACCAAATAGGTATATTTTTTTTAGCAGTTACTAGAGAAGAAATTGAATGAAAAATCTTATCAATTGACATTTTTGTTTTTTTCTAAAACCTCTTTATTTAAAATTCCTTTTGGACATCGACCTGAGAAAAAATCAAGAGTTTGCTGAACGGCGAAAATTAGAGAGTCAATACATGCATCTTCTCCTAGTCCTGCTATGTGCGGAGTAAGAATGACGTTCTCGAATTTCATTAGTGATCGATCCCCTTGGATTGGTTCATCAGGAAAAACATCTATTCCTGCACCACCTATCATTTTATTTTGAAGAGCTTCTTCTAAAGCATCTATGTCAACAACAGGACCTCTGGATGTATTAATAAGAAAGGATCCTTTTTTCATTTTTTTAAACACATCTGTATTAATGAGTTTAGTAGTACTTTCAGTCAGAGGTACATGACAAGAGAGGAAGTCTGAATTTTCAATTACTTCATCAAAAGATTGGTAGAATACTCCATTTTCGGCTACAAATCTCTCGTCTCGAACTGGATCGTACGCAATTATTTTCATTCCAAATGCGTTAGCTTTTTTTGCAACTCTTTTCCCTATGTCTCCTAATCCAATAATTCCAAGAGTATTACCTCTTAGATAACCTGTAGGTTTCCTAATACTTCCCCATTTACCTTCTCTTACTTTATTGTCAAAGATATTTAATTCTCGAGAAAGAGAAAGGATTAATGAAAGTGTATGTTCTGATACGGAGTTTGCATTTTGTCCCCTTGCAGTTGTAACCAAAATCCCATTCTTAGTAGCTTCTTCAACATCTATAGCGTTGTACCCAACTCCTGTTCTTGCAATAAGACGAAGATCTTTTGTATGTTTGAAGGTACGCTTATTATAAGGATCCCCACTAGGGAAAGTAACAACAACACCCGGTAACCCTTGAATTAATTCTTCTTCAGTTAGGTCTCTTCCATTTGAATCGATTTTAATAGTGAATCCAAATTCTCTTAAAGGAGAAAGATATGAATCATAATCTTTCATTTGATTAATCCAAGTAGTAGTAATCCAAACGATTCCTTTATCCAAAATATTTCTCCAACTTTTTATTTCATAACCATTAAGTTTAGTTATCGTAAAATTAATAAAAGAAAAAGTATAAACATGCTTCATAAACAACTGCGTAGTGTATATGTTTCAGTTTCTCTTTCAAGCTTCTATAGGCAATTTTTAAAATAATTCATTTCATTATTTTTTAAAAATCACTATTCTTTTTTGATCTGTATAAAGTATTTTTAATTTAAAAATATCAGAGATACATTCAAACGTTCGAAATGTATAGAAACTAATATGTGTTTTATCTTTTCGATAGTGCCAGTTTTTTAAAAAAATATCTTTTTCCCAAAAAGCTGTCATTATTCCTATAACTCCTTTTGGATGAACAATAGATGAGATGTTTTCAATTTCCATTAAGGGGTTTTGTAAGTGTTCAAAAGTTTCTGTTGAAACTAAAAAATCGAATTTTTTATTGGGGAATTTAGGATAAAAGAATGGGTCATATTGGGTCATGTGCATTTTTTCTTTTTTGAAAATCTTCGACAGAACTGGATTGGGTCCACATCCATAATCTATTCCATATGAACCATCCTTTAAAAATCTTTTGATTGGAACAACAATTTGTGAAAGAAAAGAAATATAACCGAGATCATTATCGTAATTTTTATGTTGTTCATATCTTAATTTTTCCTCTGTCTCAGAAACCCAAAATTGTTTTGGTACAAATATAAATTCACAATTTTTACAAAAAATATATTTCCTTTTTTCAGCCTCAAGAAATTCTTCTATAGAAGAACTCCTACAAATTGGACATTTTTTATGCAAAAACATTATTAATTCCATTTTTATAGTCGAATTATTTTTGAATTCTATTAAAATTAGCATACCTTAATTAGTTATTATTATAAGACTATGTATTCTTTTTTTAGAATTTTGGAGTTCTTTTGTGAATAATAAATTTGATTTGAGTTCTAAAATTGCTTTTGTGACAGGAGCAGGTAGCGGATTAGGGAGAGCAATGGCAATTGCACTTGCAGAAGCTGG
>CAYWAX010000038.1:0-14467 GCA_964456425.1 uncultured Nitrospinaceae bacterium
CAATTTGAATATTATTTAGTACACTCAATTTCGCTTTCCATTTAACGTTCTCGCATATCAGATAGCGTGCTTCACATGTGTTTGATTCTTTTTTGTAATAATTTTTTATAAAAGGTAGAGAAATAGATGAAACTAAGTAACTCAATGCAAAATGCGCCATGGACAGCTATGTCTCTTTTGTTTCTTGCACATTTTGTTGTGGATAGTCAGGTCAGTTTTCTAGCACCTCTTCTACCTTATCTGAGAGAAAAGTTTGAAATTAGTTTGGCTACCGCTGGGATTTTGATTAGCCTTCAGGCCTTCTGTGTTACTGCAAGTCAACCTTTAACTGCACTGATAACTGACAGATTTCCTCATTTCCCCTGGCTTGCTATCGGTTTGATAGGCAGTTCTTTTTTTATTACTGCAATGGGATGGCTTCCTTTATATTCAGCCGTAGTTATCTCGATTCCTCTAGGAGGTTTTTTAGCTGGACTTGCTCATCCTGATATGGGCTCGAGAGCAGGTTCTCTGAGTGACGAGCATCGAACTTTAGCAGTCAGTGTGTATGTCTCTGGCGGAAGATTAGGATTTTCTATAGGTCCTATTATAGCCTTGTTTATAGTTGATTCATTAGGGATGGATTTTTTGTGGATCTATGTATTAATAAATATCATCCTAGTTTATGGAATAATGAAGGGATTGCCCAAGACTTCTGCAATTAAAAATAGAGATAGTACTATTCTCATGGGACTAGGAAAAGCACTTTTTGCAGCAGGGATTCCTCTTGTTATACTTCTAGGTGTGACTATTTCTAGGAGCATAGTTACTGTAAATTTGCAAGGTTTACTCCCTACTTTATATGTTGAAAGAGGGATTGGTTTGTGGCAAGGAGGAATCGCGAATTCAGTACTACTTTTTTTTGGGATGTTTGGTGTAATTTTAGGTGGTGCTTTTGCTGATATTTTAGGAAAAAAGAAACTCATAATTACTGGAATGTTAACTGCTCTTATAGGCTTGGTAGGTTTCCTAATGTCATCCCCTGTAGTCGCTTTAGTTTTTCTTTCAATTCTTGGGCTAGGGATGTATATGCCCATGGGCGTGAGTATGGCATACGCACAAGAATTTCTTCCGGATCATAGAGGTTTTGCAAGTTCTCTAACATTAGGCGTTTCATGGGGTTTTGCGAGTTTTTCTGTTATTCCTATTACGAATATAGCTGAAAATATAGGTCTTATGAATGCATTTTGGTTCTTACCACTTGCACTGGTTCTTGCACTGGTTCTTGCATTCTGCCTTCCAAAAGAGTCAATTAATTAATTTTATAATGCATACCTTTTTAGAAATTCACGCAGAACCTCTTCGTAATTTTTTAAATCTGCAACCATAGGGAAGTGGCCGCTTTTTTTCAGTGTTTTTATAATTGTACCCTTGGGAAGCAATGCTTTTAGTTTTCTTACCTCTTGAGGAGTATTCCTTTTGGTCTTGCCCCCTCTTAATATGAGAACTGGACATTTTACTAGAGGAGCAATTGGAAAAGGGTCATAGTCACTCTTTATAGATGCTTGAAAAGTCCTTAGTTTGAAAAACCAGTTTTTATCAAAAGGCATTCTACATGGCCCATTTAAATCATTATAAAGAAGGAGATTCTTTACGAATTGTAATGATTCTTTTTTTGGCCAATCACCGTTCTCTGATTTTGAAAAATATTTAGTTGCATTTTTTAAATCTTTGAATGAGTTTGGTTGGGCAAAATTTTCTTCAAGACCTTTAGCTCTTATTTCTAAAGGTCTTGAAGGAACGTCAACTAATACTACACAACGAATTCTCTTGGGAATTAGCGATGCAAGATGAAGAACATGTGCGGCTCCAAAAGAGTGTCCAAACAAGCTGAACTGATCTAATTTAAGCTTGTTAGCTAAATTAAGAGCGTCTTTTGCAAAGGATTTTGAAGAAACTGGATGTCTTGGTGAACCTGCATCACTTAACCCATATCCTCTTTGATCGGGACAAATAAAATGCCATTCCTTCAGTTTTTCTGCTGTGGAATTCCACATTCCGGACTGCATTCTAGAACCATGTAAGGCTAAAGTCGGATTTTTTTTTAATGTTCGTTTTGGTTTCCACTCTTTTATGTACATAAGAAAATTTGAAACGAAGTGGTAGGACTCTTCCCATCTTTTTTTTTGACTATTCATGTAAACTCCAATTTTTTAAATTTCCAAGATTTTTTATTTTTTACATGATATCTTGTATGAAAATATTTTCACACAAATTAAAATATAAATCTAATTTTTAGTTTACTAAAATTTTTGAAAGGGAGAAAAATGGGAAGAATAAGTGCGTTAAACGATCAAGCTAAAGGTGGTCATGAAGATAGCTTTGAGGTTTCCCGAAAACGTTGGGGGAGTGTTCCTAATTTTTACAGAACTCTCGCACATTCTCCCAAGTCCCTCCACCATATCATGGAACTCTCTTATGAACTTAGAAAGAGATGGAGAGAAGATCCTGAAAGACTTAGACTCATGCAACTTGCAATTGTGAAGCCTTCAATGATGAATCAGTGTTTAATATGAACAACGCATAATCAAGAGCTTGGTCAAGCTGCGGGATTAGAAGAAAAACATTTTAATGAGCTCCTTGGAAATTGGAGTGAGAGTGAATTGTATGACGATCGGGAAAAAGCAGTTATTCGATGGGCTGAGTCTTTAACGGAAAATACTGCTCGAGATGATGACAATGCATTTTTGGAATTGAAAAAATATTTTAATGAACAAGACATTGTAGAACTTACTTTATTTACCTGTTTGTTTAATGCGTGGAATCGTTTGCAGGATGGATTCCAGAATGATTTAGAACCTCCAGAAGGTCGTATTGAATGGACTCCAGACTGGCAAGAATCTTCTTAGAACTTTTTACAGGAGACTGACATGAACACTGAAAAGTATCGTCCTTTTAAAAATTCTTTACTTACTTTCCATGATCATATCCCTAGTTTCCTTGATGGGACTGATAATCCAAGAGAGTATCTTGAAAGATGTCTTGCCCAAATTGATCTATTAGAATCCAAAGTTAAAGCTTTTGTTGTAATGAATGTAGAATCTGCTAGAAAAGCTGCAGATGAATCTTCAAAAAGGTATAAAGATCGAAAACCATTATCGATGATAGATGGAATGCCCTTTGGAGTAAAAGATCTATACGAAACGATAGATATGAAAACCCAGATGAATAGTCCTGTTTATAAGGACTGGCAAGGTATTAGAGACAGCGCTCACGCTTTTTCGCTGAGACAGGGTGGTGCTGTTATTCTCGGGAAAACTGCAACCACCGAATTTGGTATGGCAACACCGCCCCCAACAAGAAATCCGTATAATTACGATAAAACTGCAGGTGGTTCTTCAAGCGGAAGTTCAGCTGCTGTGGGAGCATCAATGATTCCAGCTGCTTCCGGAAGTCAAGTTAGAGGTTCTATAGTTCGACCAGCAGGTTATTGTGCAAATTTTGCTTTAAAACCAACTTTTGGGGCAATTAATAGGGGAGGTGGCCACTCATTGGCTCCTAGTCAAAGTGTTCTCGGTGTACATGCAGGTTCGCTTGAAGACTGTTGGTCTACCGCTTTTTATATATCTTCCAACGCAGGAGGAGACGCGGGTTGTCCTGGCTTATTTGGAAATCCAACGATTGGAGAAGCTAAAAATCCGGGTACGATTATTCGTCTTGATTCTATTGGATGGGATACGACAACTGATTCAACAAAAGAGAGTTTTGAAGTATTTTTGGAGAAATTGATTGATAGCGGAGTTAAAATTGTTTCAAGGAAAGATGACGAGAGAGTAGAAAGATTTGAAGAAGCGTTGTGTGAGATTCCGGATTTTTTATTCCGAATGCTTGGTTATGAATCTCGTTGGCCTTTACAAGATTATCAATTTTCCCATCCTGAATCACTTAGTCAGAAAATGTTGGATTCGTTGGAGTTGGGTTTATCTGTTTCTGTTGAGGACTATCGATCGATTCTTAAGCAACGACAAAAACTTCGAGATTTGCAAATTTCTTTAAAAGAAATTGCAGGTTCATTTTTACTTCTATGCTCTTGTGATCCTCCTCCTGATTATCCATATATAGGAGATCCTGTTTATGGTGATGTTTCATCTACTCTTGGAGCTCCAGCTTTTTCGCTTCCGTTCATCGAAGTCGATGGTTTGCCGGTAGGAATTCAATATATGGGATATCCTGGAGATGACTATCAATTAGCGTGTAATTCAAAGTGGATGACAGAAAATTTATAATTCTTTGTTCTAGTGAATCTTTTTGATTTTGGAAGGTGCACTGATTGGATTTTTTTGCTCATATTTTATCCTTGGATTTTCTGACAAAATAAAGATAGAGGATAAAATCATAATCATCCCAATAGTGACTGTTACAACTCCTGGTCCAAACATTTTCTTCTTTGATTTTTTGTTTTTTTTCACTTCTAATGAAGCTTTGTAAGATATATAGATACCGCACAAAATCAAGAAACTACCCAATATAAAAGTAGATATTTTGAGAACTCCTGGTTCTTGTGCAAAATAGAGGAACATGTACACTTCTTCTTCATGGTGAGCAAACGAAGTGGAGTAAGACAACAGTACGTAAGTTAAAAATACTGCAAAAAAAAGAAAAGATTTCAAAATGGTCCCAATAATTTTTTAAAGAGTTCTATCCCTCTTGTAAAAAAAATAATGAAGTGACTATTTTAGTTTTTCTAACATCTCAAAGAATTTTTGCAATTCTTGAAATTCTTTCATCAAAGGTGCTAATTCTGAAGGCGTTAAGCTTTTATAGTCTATTATTAGTTTAATCATATTTCGTGCATATAGTATTTGTTCTTTTGGTTTGAAATCATAGGTTGCTTCAGGTTTGTCTAAAGAACGATTTCCATTAAAATCGTAATTTAAGAATACAAGTTCAGTCGCAAGGGGCATGAATACTTGTAAAATTGCATCTATAGAAGGCATTATAGATTTTGGAATACCTTTGTCCCCTAGTAATTTTTTTTCAGATATTTCAAGCAATAACCATTTTATAGTGAGGCGATACGCTCTAGTAATTTCAGCCTTTGATAATTTGCCGTCTTTTGAAACATCAGCAATATCCCAAAAACTATCATAACATTTTGATGCCCAATTTTTACTTCCCCAACTTCCTTTCTCAGATTTTAAAATCAATGCTTCACAATCGATAGATGCTTTGAGCATTTTTTGTCCGTAAATTCTTGCATCATTCAATGCGAGTTTATTATACGTATCAAGTAAATTTTGAATTCTGTTTTTCTGTGTATTTTGAACTTTAATAGTTTTTCTTTTTAGATTTCTTTTAGCAGAATCAATTGCAAGAGTTTCTTGTCTTGTTGTTGATTCCGCATCTTGATATTTTTTGAACCATTTTGAAGATTCTAAAGGATTTTTATCTACCCCAATCCCATTGGCATACATAAAGGATAAGTTTTTGAAAGCTTTTTTATTTCCGGCATTTGCAGCAAATTTAAACCAAATTAAAGCTTTTTTAGGATTTTTACTTATGCCCTTTCCATTTAAATAAAGTTCTCCAAGTGCATTTTGTGCTTTTGAATCTCCTTCCGAAGCACCTTGAAGAAATTTGTTGAATGCAGATTTAAATTTTCCACGAGAAATTTCTCTTTGTCCTTCTTTATAATTTGCCCCTACCAAATTAGTGAAAGTGAAAAGTGAAAAAAATAAAATAGCTGGAACAAAAATCTTAAATGAAATAGTATTCATTTTTCCCTCAGAAAAAGAAATTCTAACTAGTGAGAAGTCCAGTTATATTAGAACTCATTTTAATTCTAAAAATATGATTATTTCCTGCTCCATGAAGAAAAGAGATAACATCTCTTAAATACTTTTCGACAGGACATTCTTTCATGTAACCCATACCTCCATGTACTTCTATTGCAAGTTTGCATACTTCGTAGGATGCTTCAGAACAGAAAACTTTTGCTAGCCATGCAAACTTCGGATCATATACTTCAGCGTGATCAACATTCCAAGAAGCGCGCCAGAGAACAGAACGTGCAGATTCGATTCGTGTATACATTTCTCCAATCATTTGCGCTACCGCTTGATGTTGAGCTATAGGTTTGCCGCCTTGTATTCTCTCTTGAGAAAATTTCACGGCTTCTTCGAAAGCGGCTCTTCCTGTACCAAGAACTGTTGCTCCGTAACCGCCTCTTCCTCTAGCTATTCTCGAACTTCTAAGGGTTTCTGCTCCGTTTTCTTCTCCTAAAAGATTTTCTTCGGGTACTTGTGCATTATTAAAAACAAGTGTTCCGTTACTAAGGAGACGTCTTCCCATTTTGTCATGAATTCTTCCGATTTCTAAACCTGGAGTATCGTGGGGTACTAAAAAAGCAGTAATTCCTTTTAGTCCCCCTTGTGTTTTGTCTGTCCTGGCATAAGTGACATATAGCTTTGCAGTTCCTCCGTTGCTTATATATTGTTTAGTACCATTTAACTCATAGTTATTTCCTTTTTTTACTGCCGACATTTGTACTCCTGAACCAGGTTCTGCATAAGGAAGAACATGATCCGTTCCAGCATTAGGCTCTGTAATACAGGTTGCCAAAAGAAATCTATGATCATTAATAAGTTTTGGAATAAATCTTTTTTTTTGTTCTTCGTTAGTCCAGTTCTCAACAATAGGACTAAATTTCCATGTTTGATCAAATGTAGCTGCAACTCCTAAATCTCCTGCACCTAGTTCCTCACCAACTATCGATAATGTAAGCATATCAGCCCCGCCGCCACCATTTTCTTCAGATATAGCTAGTGTCCTCAATCCAATTTTTGAACCTTCTTCTACTACATCCCAAGGAACACAATCAGATGGGTCTTGTTTTTGGTCAAACTCTTGAGCGATAGGACGAACTTTTTTTGTTGCAAAATCTCGTGCCAATGACTGCAGAGCTTTTTGTTCTTCAGTTAACTTAAAATCCATTTAGGTACTCCTTGGGTCTTTAAATTCTATAGTTTATCTAAGATACCTGTTGTTTCTAAATCTTTTCGAAAAGCATCTTTTTCTTTTTTTGTAAGAGAAACTACAGGTGGACGAGGATCTCCTGATGGCATTCCAAGTTGAGTTGTCCATTCTTTCATATATGCAGTTGTCTTACCATCTGGACCTGTTGTGAAATATTTCTTTCTTACTTTTCTCATTGATTCTAGTGAGTAGTTTGTTTGCCATGCATTCTCTAAGTCACCATTTATTGCTGAATCATAATATTCTCTAATAGGTGTATATCCCTTTACTTGATAAAGAAAAGGAGTTGGTGAAGACATATGAACTTGCATATCTAAATGGAGAAGACTAACTAGAAAATTCTCTTCATCTGGGTCACAAACAACAATTTGATCTCCTACTCTTCTTCTGACCTCATTATGGTGAGCCATACTTGGCACTGCATTTTTTACACAACAAATATTATCTATTTCACATAATCTTTCAATTAACTCAGGACTTAAGGTTGAACCAGATTTTGGTTGGTTGAATAGAGAAATTCCGATATCCACCTGGTCACATAAAGTTTTGAAATATAAGAATATTTCATCATCTTCGTATGCCCCATAAACAGGGTTAATTAAAATAGCGTAATCTGCACCAACCTCTTCTGCGTGTTTAGTTAGTTCAACTGCCTCATTTACGTTTATGTGTGCAGTGTGGGGTATTACTTGAGCACTACCTCTACTTTCTTCGCAAACTATATGTTGGATTCGTTTTCTTTCATCTGAAGTCAAAGACCAATATTCTCCCATTAGGCCATTACAAAAGAATCCGTCAATTTTAAGATTATCAATACAGTGCCTAACGTTTTTTCTTAAACCGTTTTCATCAACTTGTCCGGATTCATCGAAAGGAGTTGTAAGTGCAGCCCATACACCTTTCATGTTTTCTTTGCAGTATGCTTTTGCTTCAGCTTTTGTATAATCCATAGGAAACTCCTTTGAGTAAATAAAAAAGGGCAAAAATAATTTACATAAACTATTTTTTCATAATAAATTACACTAATTAAGAACTTCCTTAAAGTAATTTAAATTATTTTCCAGATATAAATAAATTAACTTATTCTATTTTAAAAATCTATCTTTAGATTCTAGGAGAAATTTAATGAGGTTGAAAAATAAAAGAATTTTAATAACTGGTGCGTCAGTAGGAATTGGTAGTGCAATAGCAGAACGATTTTCTAAAGAAGGTGCAAATCTTTACCTTATTGGTGGGAGAAATTTGAAATCTTTAACCGAGACAATTCAAATCTGTAAAGAATCTAATATACAAGTCGATGGGCAATGTTCTGATTTATCAGATCTTTCTATAATTCCTGATCTAATGTCAAAAGCAATGAATTTTCTTGGAGGAATAGATATCTTAGTTAATTGCGCTGGATTGAGATGCAATAAACCAGCGCATAAAGTAACAATAGAAGATGTAGAGAATATTTTCAAGATTAATGTTATGAGTGCCTTTGCATTAAGTAGTATAGCTGTTGATTTTATGTTGAAAGAGAGCATACACGGTCAGATTTTAAATATAGGGTCAACTTCAGGAGAAGCGGGTGTTGCTGAAAACTCTCTATATTGTGCTTCGAAAGGTGCAATGCACCTTATGACAAAGGCTATGGCAGTAGAACTTGGAGGAAAAGGGATTCGGGTTAATGTGCTAGCACCCGGAACAATATTAAGTGAGGGCGTTGGAGGAAGATTAGATAATGATCCTGAAAAAGCAAAGCGCTTAATGAATACGATACCTTCAGGTCGATTCGGGAATCCAACAGAAGTCGCATCTTGCGCTGCATTTATGGTTTCTGATGAAGCGGATTATATGAATGGTGCGGTTATTCTTTTAGATGGCGGGAGATTAAGTTGTTAAGATTTCTGGCTAGGATTTTATGTAATATTGAAATTATTATGGAGTGAATTTTATGCAAATTTGGGTTGATGCAGATGCATGTCCAAAATCGGTTAAAGAACTTATTTTTCGAGCCACTGAGAGACTCAAGGTTAATGCTATTTTTGTAACCAATAGTCCAATCTATCTTCCTCCTTCTATCTATTTAGAGATGGTCCATGTGCCAAAAGATCCAGATGCAGCCGATAAATATATCATTCAAAATACCTGCGATAAAGATCTTGTAATTACAGCGGATATCCCAATGGCTTCTGAAGTTTTAAAGAAAACATCTTATGTAATTAGTCCAAGAGGAGAAGAGTACACAGAAGAAAATATAGGAGAAAAAATTTCAACAAGAAATTTAATGAGTGAATTAAGGACTTCAGGAATGATTGGAGGAGGACCGGCTCCTATGAAAGGAAAAGATTTGCAAAAATTTTCTTCGGCATTTGATAGAATTATAACTAAACTGTTGTAGACGTAATTTTTTAGACGAATTTTCCTAGGGATATATCAAATGCAAAATAGCAATAAAATTTTTATTTTTCTTATTTTATTGTTTCTGTTTTTGTGTGTTTTTTATCTGTTTTATTCTCATGAAAAGAAAGTTCGGGAAGAAAAAGAAAAAATTTCGTTACAAATGTTATTGGAAAATACTCAATTAAAACTTAGTCCAAAGCAAAAAAAACAAGTAAAATGTCTTGCAATAAATGTTTATTTCGAAGCGAGAAATCAAAGATTAAAAGCTAAGATAGCTGTTGCGCTTACAACTTTGAATAGAATGAAGTTGCCAGAATTTCCTGCCACAATTTGTAAAGTTGTGAAGGAGGGTCCTGTTTATCCCTACAAAAAGACTCTTCCACGGAGGCATAAATGCCAATTTTCTTGGTATTGTGATGGGAAATCCGATCAGATTCAGTTAACTAATCCCAAAGAAAAGAAAGCTTGGGAAAATTGTTTCAAGATTTCTAAAAATCTTTATCTAAATAGATCTAAATTCTTAGATTTTACAAATGGAGCAACTCACTATCATGCAGACTATGTAACTCCGAGATGGGCATCGGATACTAATATAATTTTTCTTGAGCAATTTGGCACTCATCTTTTTTATAAGTATAAATGAGAGAGGAATTTGCTTTGGGTGTGTTATTTTGTATTTTTGTTTTATAATCTATATTAACATTTTAGTATTTTGTAGTTTATATAATTTTAGTCTAGTTGGAGATGAACATGGTTTTAGATGTAGAAGCAGGTGATATACTTCCTGCAAAGGAAGCTATTGAAATTATGGATCAAGTTGATCTTGGACCAAATATAGACGTTCCTCCTATTCCGGAGGAAGCTTTTTCTGAAAATATACCAGAAGATGAAAAAGAGTTTTATAGAGATGAGATTAAAAGGATGAAAGAAGAAAGAAATGCTCTCATTCTTTCACATAATTATGTCCCTTCTGATATTCAGGAATTATCTGATGTGGTAGGGGATTCTTTATTCTTGGCCCAGCAAGGGGCAGATTCCGATGCTGATTATTTAATAGAAGCAACGGTATTGTTTATGAATCAAATGTTAGCTGCTTTAAAGAAGCCACATCAAAAAGTTCTAGCTCCTAATTTGGGGGCACTTTGTTCTCTTGCAGCACATGCGGATGTGTCAAAAATTAAAAGATGGAAAGAACAACATACTAATGGTGTCGTAATCAGTTATGTAAATACTTATTTGGAAGTAAAGGCCGAAAGTGATTATTGCTGTGCTTCTGCTAATGCTGGTAAAGTAACTCTGCATGTTTTGAAGAATACTAATCCTGAACAACCAATTTTATTTTTGCCAGATGTTTTTTTGGGATTTTACGCGGCAAAACTTTTGGAGAGTGAGGGCCATACTCTTGATAGATTGCATTTAATGATGGGCGCTTGCCATGTTCACGAACGTATACGTCCCCATCATGTTATGGAACAGCAAAAATCTTATCCAGAAGCAATTACTGTTGTTCATCCCGAATGTGGGTGTACAAGTGCGTGTATGCGACAAGTAAATGAGGGGGTTGTACCCGAAGATCTTCTTCAGTTTCGTTCTACTCAGGGTATGATTAAGCTTGTTTCTGAGGTTCCGCAAGATGAAGTAATTGTAGCTACTGAAGTTGGCAATTTACATCCTATGTCTAAAGCTGTTCCTGAAAAGACATTAATTCCTGCAAGTAAGGAAGCACTTTGCGCTTATATGAAACAGAATACCCTGAAAAATTTATATGAATGTCTGAGAGATTTAAAGTATGAGATAAATGTAGATGCAGAATTGGCAAAACGTGCGAGAATTCCTATCGAACGTATGTTAGAGATCGTCTAAATCATCAAAAATAGGGTGGAAAAATAGATATTCGTTCAAAGATTCGTGATTGGCTTCTAGAAGACTTTGGACAGGCCCAATTGCATTTTGATGTAAGCAAAGAGCCTTCCTGTGAGGCAGAACTTCGATCCAAATCCGAAGCTGTAATTTCTGGTTCAATTTTTATTCAAGATATTTTTGATACCACTCAAGAATTGTTGGGTTTTGGTGTATCTGAGAAACCAGTTATTCAATGGTTAAAGCACGAGGGTGACTCTGTGGATAATGGCGATTTGATAGCTAAAATTTATGGTTGTAGTCAGACAATTTTAAAAGCAGAACGTACAGTTTTAAATTTACTTTCTCATTTGTCAGAAATTTCTACCCATACAAAAAAAGTACTTTCTTTGACACATGATTTTCCTGAAACATTTAAGGGCATTCTTGATACGAGGAAGAATAGGCCAGGCTTACGTTATTTTGAAAAGTATGCGGTCAGAATTGGTGGCGGAAAGAATCATCGTTTGGGTTTTTTTGACGGCGATATGATAAAGGATAATGATATAGTCGCAGCTGGTTCTATTGTGGCTGCTATAGATAAGAAGTTTGATTTTCGTTATATGACTGATATTCAGATAGAAGTACAATCTTTCGAACAATTAGATCAAGTTTTGGAAGATGGGCGTGTTCACATGATTCTTCTCGATAATATGAATTTGGATAATCTTAAAGATGCTGTCAACCGAATACGTGGAGTAGGGGAAGCGTCTATAACAAAAAAACCTTATATTCTTGAAGCGTCAGGAATTGGAAGTTTGAATTTTTTAGAAGTTGCTTTAACCGGAGTCGATTTTATATCGACAAGTGCTCTTGTTCGATCATCTCCTCCTCTTGATTTCAATCTAAAAATAGTCAGATTATCATAAATAAAATTTACTTTTTCGAAGAATCAATTTTTCTTTCATGGTAAGGTTCTGAATAACTTGTTAGTTAAAATAATAATACCAATTATTTAATTTTGTGTTGATTAATTGAAAAAAATAGGTTCAATGTCTAATATCGATGTATAAAAAAATTTGTCAGAATTTTATTAAATTTTGTTAATACAAACAGGAGAGTCGCGATGGGTGATTGGGGATTAATGGGAGTGGATTGGGAACAAAGGATTGATTACGATCGTTTGCGTAAGGAGCGATTACAAAAAGCAAAAGACGCACTTGCTTCTTCAGAAGCAGATGTTTTATTTGTTTTTCGAACAGAAGATTGTAGATATTTAACTGGATTTCGTTCTCACTTACATCCTACTGCATCTTTGGGAATGGCCGCTTGTGTTCTTGCAAAAGGTGGAGATCCTTTTCTTTTTAGTATGGACAATGATCATGCCGAACTCAGAATGAAATGGCTTGACAAAGAACAAATCCAGCCTCGTGCAAACTTACGTGATATTTCAGCAGTTAAAGAATGGGCTGAAAGAGTAAAGGGATTGATTGGAGATAATCTTGACGGAAAAACAATTGGTGTTGATCTCTGGTCCCCTTCTATAGAAGAGAGACTTCGTGAAGCGTTTCCAAAGTCAAATTTTATAGATGGATATGAAATTTTAATGAAGGCAAAGATAACGAAAACTGTAGATGAGATTTCTTGTCTTAAAGCAGCTACATTTATAACGGAAGCCGCATTTGAGGATGGAATTGATTTTCTAAGACCTGGAGTACGTGAATGCGAGGTTCTTGCAGTTATGTGGCATAGGATGACAGCATTAGGGAGCGAATGGACTCAATGTGCAAATATTATTTGTTCTGGTCCTTATACTGCGCCATATAGAAGACTGACTTCAGACCGCATAATACGTAAAGGTGATATGGTGATAATGGATGTGGGTGGTTGTTTTAACGGTTATTGGGGAGATTTCACTAGAACTTGGGTATGTGGAGACATCATGCCAACAGAGGAAGAAGTAGATCTACATATGAAATGTTATAATGCGGTATGGGATTCGTGTGCTGCATCTAAACTCGGTAATACGACTTTAGATGTTTATCAGGCTGCAGAACCTTATGTTCTAGATAGTCTTGGACATGGTTCAGGTACCAATCCTTGGGAACTCCCTTACTTTAGTCCAGCTGCGTATGAGGATCCCATGCCACTTGAAGTTGGAATGACTTATAATCTAGAGCCATATGCTGGAAAACCAGGTATTGGTGGATTTAGATTAGAAAATAATTTGGTAGTTACAGAAGGGGAACCTGATGTGTATACCCCTTATCCATATGATGAAAGACTAGTTACGGACGTACATCCACTTGATACTACTACTGGAAGGACCAGATAAAATAAAGGATGAAAATGGAGAGTTCTATTTTTTCAGAAATAGTTTCTACTGAATGGTTAAATGAAAACTTGACTGATCAAAGCCTTAAAGTAGTTCAAGTTTCATTTGCCAATGACGATTCAGAGTTTAAAAAGGAACATATTCAAGATTCCGTTTGGTGGTATTGGAAATCAGTTCTTTGGCATGAAACTGATAGGTCTTTTCCTTCTCCAGAAGATTTAGCTATGCGTTTAGGAACTTTTGGAATTGATTCTGAAACCACGGTCGTATTATATGGCGATCCGGTACAATTTGGAACCTACGCGTATTGGGTTCTAAGAATGTGTGGTCATCAGAAAGTGTGTATTCTTAATGGGGGACTAAATAAATGGAAAGCAGAGGGTAGACCTCTCACGGATATCCAATCGCAAATTGAGGAGCAAAACAATTCTTCTTTTGGTGAGTTAAGTTCTTTTTCTGTTGGAAGAGAAAATGTTTTGCAGAATTTAGCATCTTCAGATCGTTTGTTGTTAGATGTCAGATCTTTTGAAGAATATAATGGTGAGCGAGTTATGCCACCACCTGGGTTTGATCATGGCGCTGAAAGAACTGGTAGAATTCCTGGAGCAACTCATCTTTTTTATGGTCAATTGATAAATGAGGACGGCACTTTCAAAGAAAATGACGAATTACTTAGTGTTATAGAACCGATTTGTGGTTCATCTGATAATGATAAAGAGATAGTTATTTACTGTAGGCTCAGTCATAGAGCTACATTAGTATGGTTTGCGATGGTCTTTATTTTAGGATATTCAAATGTACAGGTTTATGATGGTTCATGGACTGAGTGGGGAAGTATAGTTGGTTTCCCAATAGAAAAATAACTTGATAAAAGAAATTTTTTTTTAGTTAATT
>CAYWAX010000039.1:0-14440 GCA_964456425.1 uncultured Nitrospinaceae bacterium
TCGTTTTTTTAGAAAATATAGTAAATAATATTCATTTTTTGGAGGAGAGATGAAGAAATTATTTTTGTTTTTAGTAGCAATTGTGTTTGTTTTGGTTAGTTATGGTTTTTCTGAGGCGAGAAAATACAAAATGGTTTGTAAGACTAGTGTCTATAAAAAACTACAAGTATATATAGAGATTCTGAAGGTAAAAGGTTTGAAGCCGTTAAGCTTAGGAAAGGCATACGAAAAAGGTAGATTTCCTTATTATGTTGAAATAAAAACAAAAGATGGAAATATAAAAAAGTATTTACGGCAGGCAAATTACTCAATAAGAAAACACTACCTAGACTTTTTGATGACTAATAAAGTTTTAGCAAATGATAAAGAGGAAACAAAGAAGTTTGTAGAAACTTTCGGAGATTCCCCTGAAGTTAATTGTTACGTTAAGTCTGATGATATTAGTTTTATCAGTCTTCCTTCTGAAAATACAAATGATACTGCAGTTTCTTCTGGCAGCGGAAACAAACTTTTGCAGTCCATTAAGAAACAGCTGGACCGTATTGAAAAGAAACTCAAGTTCATCGGAATTGAATAAACGGTATTTGCAATAGTTTATGCAGGCATAACTTTGGGATGCTCCAGCATCTCTTTTAGCGTTTTCAGAAACTCTGCTGCAGGAGCGCCGTCGATGATGCGGTGGTCACAATTGATTCCAAAGTAAGCAGTGGTTCCTGCCACAACTTCACCGTTTTTCACTACGGCTCTTTCTCTTGCTGCCCCGACAGATAAGATCGCGCTTTCTGGATAATTGATAATCGCAGAGAAATGATCGACTCCATAGGCGCCTAGATTCGTCACAGTAAACGTTCCCCCTTGCAAAGAACCTGGATCCAAAGTTCCGTTTCTAGCAGCAGTCGCCAGTGAATTGGTTTCTGAAGAAATGGCATCGATACTTTTTTGATTTGCATTTTTAAGGACAGGGACCATTAATCCATCTTCTAGAGCAACGGCTACCCCGATATTGATCTGTTCAGCACGTTCAACAGAGTCTCCTAAAAACTTCACATTCACAGCAGGACATTTTTGAATAGCTCTTGCCGTATAGAAAAGTATTAAATCATTGATCGAAATTTTTACGCCAAGATCTGTTTCCCAAGCCTGGCTGCTTGCATTTCTTACGGCAAGAAGGTTGGTAAGATCTACTTCTGACTGCAGAGTGATTCTAGCTACATTGGACCAGCTTTCAGACATTCTTTGCGCAACTACTTTTCTCATAGGAGAAACAGGTTCGGTTCCATAAGAAACTGCTTGGGCAGTTACAGGGACAGGTTGTTTGGAAGCACCCTCAATATCTTTTAAAATAATTCTTCCGTTTGGTCCTGTTCCTTGCACGGTTGTATAATCTACTCCTAACTCTTTTGCTAGTCTTTTTGCAGCAGGACTTGCGAAGATTCTATTGCCCACTGGTGCGGCCGCTTTAGTTTCATTGCTAGTACTAACTTCTTCTTTCACAGGTTCTTTTGCTTTTTCGGCTTTTGGAGCAGGGGTTGCGGAATCTACTTTTTCTCCTTTTGCTCCAATAACGGCTATGTTTTCACCGCAGGGAACTACAGAGTCAGCATCAAACATTTTTTTGAGTAGAATGCCGTTGTCAGGAGATTCAACCTCATACTCGACCTTGTCTGTTTGGATATCTAAAAGAATTTCCCCTTTTTTTACTGCATCGCCTTCTTCTTTTCTCCATGCAATAATCGTACCTTCTTCCATGGTAAGACCTAGTTTCGGCATGGGCATTTGTGTGGCCATTGTGTTACTCCTTTACAAGGTGAAAACTTTTAACTTATCCAAGGACGGTTCTTTTTATTCCTTCTATTACATCTTTTTTGTTAGGTATTATAAAATTTTCTAGCTTCGGGGAAAAGGGCACCGGAGTTTCTTTTGCAGCAACTCTCTCTATCGGCGCGTCTAAATAATCAAAAGCTTCTTTGGAAGCTATAGCTGCAATTTCTGCTCCCCATCCGCATCTCTCTACTGCTTCGTGTGTAATAAGAAGCCGATTTGTTTTTCTAACGGAAGAAAGGATGGTTTCTTTGTCTAGAGGGAAAAGGGTTCTTGGATCGATGACTTCTACTGAAATTCCTGATTCTTCCAGTTCCTCTGCTGCGTCTAAGGATTTTTGTACCATAGAGGAAGTAGCTACCACTGTAATGTCTGTCCCTTCTCTTTTTATTTCTGCCACGCCAATAGGAACAAGGTATTCTTTTTTTGGAGCTGCACTTTTCTCTAAGTATAAGAGTTTATGTTCGATAAAAAGAACTGGATCTGGATCACGTATTGCACTTTTCAGAAGACCTTTTGCATCATAAGAACAAGAGGGCATTACTACTTTTAATCCAGGAATATGGACAAACCAAGATTCTAGACTTTGTGCGTGCTGGGCTGCAGAACTTCTTCCTGCACCTCCCTGGGTTCGAATCACTAGAGAGGTTTTTGCTTTTCCTCCAAACATGTAACGGACTTTCGCTACCTGATTTACAATTTGATCCATCGCTACAGCAGTAAAATCAATGTACATAAGTTCGGCTACTGGTTTCATGCCAACTAGAGCTGCTCCCAGTGTTGCCCCTACTATTCCTTGTTCTGAGATAGGCGTGTTTCTGACCCGGTCTTTACCGTATTTTTTAAAGAGACCTGCCGTGGTTTTGTAGGATCCCCCAAACTCGGCGATATCTTCCCCGAGAAGAAAAACCAATTTGTCTCTTTTCATTTCTTCGTCGAGTGCTTCTACGATGGCATCTCTGTAAAGTATTTCTCTCATGATCTCTTTATCTTAGGAGTCTGAATACACATCTTCCAGTGCATCTTCAAAATCAGGTTCTGGGCTTTCCTTTGCGAAAAGAATAGCTTCCTCTATTTCCTGATTGATAGAATTAATTAATTTTTCTTTGTGATCATCGGCGATCCATTTTTTCTGTTTAAGTAATTCTTCAAAAGTGACGATGGGGTCCATTTTTTTCCATTTGCCAACGACTTTGTCATGACCATAAGCCGTACCTGGATCTCCCACATAATGTCCTAAGAATCGCATCGTTTTTGCTTCGATAAGTGTAGGGCCTTTTCCGCTTCTAGCTCTTTTGATGGCTTCTCCTGCAATTTCATAAATAGACATAGGGTCCATTCCATCTGCGACAATGCCCGGTATATTGTAGGATTTAGCTCTGTCCGCAATGTCTGAAACAGATTGGTGATTTTTTTGCGGAGTGCTTTCTGCAAACCCATTATTTTCACAAACAAACACAACGGGAAGTTTCCACGTAGAAGCAAGATTGATTCCTTCGTGAAATGCCCCCTCGTTACTCGCCCCGTCTCCAAAAAAACAGACTGCTATATCTTTTGTTTTTTGAAGTTTAAGACCAAGCGCAGCACCAGCAGCGATAGGAATTCCGCCACCTACAATTCCGTTTGCTCCAAGAACTCCTAATTCCTGATCAGCAATATGCATAGATCCGCCTTTGCCCTTGCAGTATCCTGTTTGTTTTGCATAGAGTTCGGAGAACATACCTTTGTAATGGAGGCCTTTGGCAATCATGTGACCGTGTCCTCTGTGCGTAGAAGTAATTTGGTCACGAGCAGTTAAATGGACGCATATTCCTGAGGCCACTGCTTCTTCACCGATATAGGCATGTAAAAATCCAGGGAGTTCCCCTTTAGTAAAGAGTTCGATAGAAGATTCTTCAAAACGGCGAATGCGTAGCATGGTTTCGAAAATCCAAAGTGCATTTTTTTTGGTAATGACTGACATGTGATCCTACTTTAAATTTTAAAAATAAGTGAATATTTCTAAAAGATATATTCACTTCCATTTTGAAAGAATGCGCCATGCTAACATTTCATATACACACGAGCAAGTTTTCTCCTTGCCAGTAAGAATAGAAAAATTAAAACTAAAAAAAAAGACTTGCACTTTTTATGGAATGGGAATAGATTTACTTCACTTGAATGAATCTTTTTAAGGGTCCGTCGAAGGTCCCTTTTTTTTATTCTAATTTTATAGTTTGAAGATGATTAAAAACGATTTGTCGTCATTAATTGAGAATTTGGTATCTAAGCAAGGGTTTTATCTTGTAGAACTGCAGCATTCTGTTTCCCGTGGGAGAGATCTTTTGAAAATATTTGTAGACAATCGTGATGGAGTTTCTTTAAATGATTGCGTGAAAATAAGTAGACTTTTGGAAGAAGAAATTGAAAAAGACACTTTAGCATCGGAAAATTATCAGTTAGAGGTCTCTAGTCCTGGTATTGATAGACCTTTAAGAAAACTTGCTGATTTTGTTCATTTTCAAGGGAAAGTGGTTCGTTTAAAACTATCGGACGAGCATCGTCAGAGAACAGGGAAGAGAAATCTCGTTGGGAAAATTGAAAAAGTAGAAAAAGAAGTGGTGGAAATAGAATCAAAAGAAAAAATACTTTTTGATATTCCTTTTGGCGATATTGTTAAAGCTAAGTTAGAAATTGACTGGGATGCAGAATTAGAAAAAGATTCTGGGTTTTATAGATAATAAATGTAAAGGGGTTTTCTCGTGAGTAAAGAGATCTTAGAAGTTCTATCTGAATTAGAACGAGAGAAGGGTATTCCTAGAGATGTTTTGATGGAAGCCATGAAAGCTGCTGTTGTTTCTGCTTCTAAAAAACAATTTAAATTAGGTGATAACGTAGATGCAGATTTTGATTCTGTGACTGGAGAAATTAAGTTGCAGGCTAGGAAAGAAGTGGTTTCTGAAATTGAAGATCCCGAACTACAGATTCTTTTGGAGGATGCTGTTCTTCAAAAAGAAGATATTACTATAGGAGATTATTTAATTTTAGATCTGAATGTGGAAGGTTTAGGTCGCATAGCTGCCTCCACTGCTAAACAGGTAATTTCCCAAAGATTAAGAGATGCAGAAAGATCTAAGATATATGGTGAATTTATTGGAAGAGTTGGTGAACTTATTACAGGTTCTGTATCGCAGATTGATAAAGGAAATATTTATGTCGATATTGGAAGGACTGAAGCTATTCTTCCTAGAAGAGAACAGATTTATAAAGAGGTTTATAAGAGAAACGATAGAATTAGATGTTATATTTTAGAAGTCCGTGAATTTACTAAGGGTCCGCAAGGTCCACAGGTAGTTTTGAGCAGAACACATCCAGGTTTAGTAGTTCGACTTTTTGAAATGGAGGTTCCTGAAATCTATGATGGGATTGTAGAAGTGAAAGAATGTGTTAGGGAACCAAGTGGACGTTCGAAGATCGCGGTATCGAGCCGTGATAGAGATGTAGATGCTGTAGGTGCATGTGTAGGTCCTAGAGGTTCTAGAGTACAGAATATTGTTCAAGAATTACGTGGGGAAAGAATAGATATTGTTCTATGGAACGAAGATATTAGAACGTACGCAGAAAATTCACTAAACCCTGCAAAAATACAGCATATTGATCTTTTTGAAGATGAAAAGAGAATGGAAATACTTGTGCCCGATGATCAATTATCTATCGCAATTGGCAAATCTGGCCAAAATGTAAGGTTGGCGTCCCGTCTATTAGGCTGGAAGATAGATATGAAAGCAGAAGGAGAATACAGAAGACTGATTGCTGAAAAAACGTTTTCTGGAGATAAAAGTGCAAGTAAGGATAAGGTTGATGAAAGTAACAGTGATTCTGCTGATAATGAACTACTGAAATTGGAAGTAATAGGTGATAAAATGGCTGTATTGCTTATCAATAATGGATTTGATGACATTGAGTCAATTGCTTCGTCAACACCCGAGGCACTCTGCGAAGTTCCTGGAATAGGACCTACAAGAGCGAATTTGCTTATAGAGTCCGCAAAGGAATTTCAAAAGGCTGATTCTTAGTAGTTAACGATCTGTTTTGTGATTTACTTTAAATAGATAAGCAATTTTTGTTATATTGAATTTTTGACAATTAAAAATAAGGTGATGCATGGCAAATACCAGGGTCTATACTTTAGCAAAAGAGTTGGGGTTTGAAAGCAAAGTTTTTGTTAAAGAATTAGAAAAAGAAGGAATTAAGGTTAAAAGTCATATGAGTTCCGTAGATGATGAAACTGTTGAACTTATTATGACACTCTTTAAAGTTGAAGAAAAAACTCCTTCTCCTGAAGAATCTCCTAAAAAGAAAAAAGCTTCTTCTAAGGAAAAGGTAAAGCTTAAAGAAGAAGTGGTTGAAAAAGAAGTTATAGAAGAAGTGGTTGAAAAAGTAGTTGAAGAAGAAAAAGAACCACAAGAAATAATCGAATCTGAGAGCGAAGAGATAGAAATTTTAGAGGATGAAACTATTGAAGAGGAAGAGGAAGTTGAAAAAATAATAGAGACTCCTTCGATTGTTTCTCCAGTAAATAAAATCAAGTTAGAAGAAGTGATTACCGTAGGTGAACTAGCGGAAAAATTAAAAATAAATAGTACAGAAGTAATAAAACATTTAATGTCTAAAGGAGATTTGGCAACAGTCAATCAATCGATTGGTTTTAAGGTTGCATCTTCTGTTTGTGAATTTTTTGAATGTGAAGTCGAATTAACTAAAGATTTGCTAGAGGAATCTTTAGAGCAAAAAGATGATGATCCTAATGATATGGTTGAGCGAGCTCCTATCATCACTGTTATGGGTCATGTTGACCACGGAAAAACGAGACTCTTAGATTCAATAAGAAGTGCAAATGTGATGGATAGTGAAGCTGGAGGAATTACGCAGCATATAGGAGCATATAGAGTTGTTACACAAAAAGGAACCGAAGTTTTTATTGATACCCCAGGGCATGAAGCATTTGCTGCTATGCGTGCAAGAGGTTCACAAATTACTGATTTAGTTGTGCTTGTTGTAGCTGCAAATGAGGGAGTAATGCCTCAGACAAGAGAGGCTGTTTCTCACGCGAAGGATGCAGGGGTAGTAATTATGGTTGCAATTAATAAGATGGACTTGCCTGATGCTAATCCTGACAGAATCAAACAACAACTTTCAGAATTAGATTTGATACCTGAAGATTGGGGTGGAGATACTGTTTTCTGTCCTGTGTCTGCAAAAGATGGTACAGGTATAGATGATTTACTTGATCTGGCAATATTACAAGCAGAAATGATGGAGTTGAAGGCAAATGGGGAATGTTTTGCCTCTGGAATCGTCGTTGAAGCAAAGCTTGATAAAGGAAGAGGTCCTGTTGCTACAGTTTTGGTTCAAAGAGGTAAATTGAGTGTGGGTGATAATTTTGTTTCAGGAAAATGGAACGGAAAAGTCAGAGCATTGTTCGATGATAAAGGAAAAAAATGTATAGATGTTGGTCCATCCACGCCAGTGGAAATTGTAGGATTTTCCGGTGTTCCTGAAGCTGGCGATGTATTGAATGTAGTTGAAGACGAAAGAACTGCAAGGGAAATTAGTTCTAGAAGATCTCAAAGACAAAGAATTACAAGTTTGTTGGGTATTAAAAATGTGAATCTTGAAAATTTCATGGATGTTGTGAGTGAAGGAGATTTGAAAGAGTTGAATCTTATCTTGAAAGCGGATATGCAAGGGAGTATTGAAGCTTTGCGCGAGAGTTTAGGAAAGTTAGGGAATGAAGAAGTATCTGTAAAAGTTGTGCATGATTCGGTTGGTGGTATTTCAGAAACAGATGTGATGCTAGCATCAGCTTCTAATTCAGTGATTGTTGGTTTCAATGTTAGACCAACTTCAGGTGCAAGAGATGCTGCTAAAAAAGAGAATATTGATATTAGGCTTCACTCGGTTATATATGATGCGATTGAAGAAGTGAAATCTTCGTTAAGTGGTATTCTGGAACCAGTGAGAAAAGAAGTGGAAGTTGGTAGTGTTGAAGTAAGAGATCTTTTCAGAATCCCTAGTGTAGGAGTGATTGCAGGATGTTTCGTGAAAGAAGGTTCTATCAGAAGGAATCTAAAAGTTCGTTTGATACGAGATAGTGTCGTTATTTATTCTGGTGATATATCATCTTTGAAAAGGTTTAAAGATGATGTGAACGAAGTTAGAGAAGGATATGAGTGTGGTGTAGGTATAGAAGGTTTTAATGATATCAAAGTTGGAGATATAATTGAGCCTTACACAATAGAAGAAATTGCTAGAACTATTTAATTCTTTCCATATGTCCGCGTGATAAAGTGCTATTCATAGGTTTACTAACTCTCGATTTTCTAGTTCCTGAATGTTCTTCTCTGAAACAAAAACGGAGTATTGTCAAATCTCTTATTAGTAAAATAAGGAATAATTTCAATGCATCAGTTTCTGAAATTGCTAATGATAAGTGGCAACGTGCGAAAGTAGGAGTTTCGATTGTGAGTAATGATTCTAGATTCTTGGATTCTCAATTGAGGAAAGTGGTGAATTTTGTTGAAACTGTAGGTACTGTCGAAATTATAGAATCTAATATTGAGACTTTTTAAAAATGAATGATTATGAAAAAATTTCTCGCTCAGAACGTGTAGCAATTCTTCTCAAGAAAGAACTTTCAGAGTTAGTTTTGACTAATGTTAAAGATCCCCGTGTAAAGGGTGTACTTCTGACAAATGTTATAGTTACTAAGGATTTAAGAGAGGCAAAGGTATATTTTAGTAGATATGATATTTTGAAAAATAGTGAAGATGCCTTGCAGGATAGTCTAGAGGGACTGAACAAAGCAGGGAAGTTTTTGAAATCTAAGCTAGGATCAAAATTGAATTTGCGTAATGTTCCAGTTTTAAAATTTTTTGTGGACAATACGTATTCAAACATATCTGAAATAGATAAATTGTTAGAGAAATTATCGACAGATCAGGATATCTAGTCATGGCAATATCTGGTTTTATAAACATTAACAAAAACTCTGGGCCAACATCGCACGACATGGTAGTGAAAGTAAGAGAATCTTTTGTTGAAAAAGTAAAAGTTGGGCATCTAGGAACTCTGGATCCTTTAGCAGAAGGAGTTTTGCCAATTGCTGTTGGTTCGGCTACTAGAACTTTTCCCTATTTTCTTGAGTTACGTAAATCTTATCTTGTAACTATGCTTTTCGGGAAAGTAACTGAGACGCAAGATATTTCCGGAAAGGTTTTAGAAGAAAATTCTCCGCCTATACTAGATCTTGTAGAATGCCAGAAATTTTTAGATAATTTTCTTGGAAAGACTTTGCAATCTCCTCCTATGTTTTCTGCTCTAAGTATCGGAGGAAAAAGGCTTTATGAACTGGCTCGAGATGGAATAGAAGTTGAAAGAAAGAAAAGGAATATTGAAATATTTGGGATTAAAGCAAAATCTATTTCTGGTTCTTATTTAGAATTCCAGATTGAATGTAGTCGAGGAACCTATGTTAGGACTCTTTGTCATGATTTGGGCAAAGTTCAGGGTTCCGGAGGTTGTATGGTGAAACTACTGAGGACAAGCTTGGGTCCTTTTGATATAAATAATTCTATTTCAATTGACGAATTCACTAGTTTTTGCAAATCCAAGTCTATCTCTAATGTGTTAGTTTCTCTTTCGGACGCTCTTGCCCATATGCCATCAATGTCTTTTTCTGATGTAGAAGAAGATAGATTGAGAAAGGGTATTGCACTGAATTGTTCTGTTGAAAGTATTGATTTTTCAGAGAAAGATGAATTTCGTATGCTCAATTTTAATGGAAAACTTATAGGAATTGGAAAGGTTGTATCAGAGATATCAAGTTCTTCTAAGGAAATTGAAATTAGACCACAGAAAATATTTAATTAGTTATGTAGGCTATACTTGTTTTACATGAATTGAAAAGAAGGTTAGAATCAGCATCTTTTCGTGGTCATTTTTGTATTTAATTATTTTGTATTGTTTGTCGGAGGATTATTTTTAGATGGTATTAGAGAAAGAAAAGAAAACAGAATTGATACAGAAGTTTGGTTCACATGAGAAGGATACGGGTTCAACAGAGGTGCAAATTGCATTGCTAACCAATCGAATCGAATATCTAACTGAACACTTTAAGATGCACGGCAAAGATCACCATTCTAGAAGAGGTCTTCTTAAGTTGGTTGGTCAAAGGCGTCGTCTTCTTCAGTATCTAGAAAGCAAAGAGATTTCTAGATATAGAACTCTTATAAAAGATCTTGGTATTAGAAGGTAAATCTATCTTTAAATTTAAGGAAATATTTTAATGGGTGTATCTCGCGTAGAAATGGAAATCAATAATAGCAAACTCGTTTTTGAAACTGGAGAAATTGCAAAGCAAGCTAACGGTTCTATAATGGCTTATTATGGTGAAACTTCAGTACTCTCTACGGTTTGTTCTTCAAATGAACCTCGTGAGGGATCAGATTTTTTTCCTTTAACGGTAGATTATAGAGAACTGTCATACGCAGCTGGTGTTATACCAGGTAATTTTTTCCGTAGGGAAGCACGTCCAAGTGAGAGAGAAATTCTTACTTGCAGATTAATAGATAGGCCAATGAGGCCACTATTCCCCGAAAACTTTATGTGTGAAACAATGATCCAAGTGATGGTTGTCTCATATGATAAGGTATGTGATTGCGATATTCTTGCAATTAATGCTACATCAGCATCTTTGCATGTTTCAGATATTCCTTTTGATGGTCCTATAGGTGCAGTGAGAGTCGGAAGAATTGATGGACAAATCATTGTAAATCCAACTATAGAGCAACAAGATGAAAGTGACCTCAATTGTGTTTTAGCTGGTACTTCTGATGCAATAGTTATGGTGGAAGCAGGTAGCTTTGAGCTTTCTGAAGATGATTACATGCAGGCTTTTGAGCAAGGTCACGCTGTGATTAAAGATTTGTGTGAACTTCAAGAAAAATTAAGATCAGAATGTGGAAAACCTAAGAGAGAAATTCAACCCGTAGAACATGATCAAGAACTCATGACCAAGATAGAAGAGTTGGCAATGCCTCACTTGGCAAAAGCCACAGAGGTTCATGACAAACTTGAACAATATTCCTCTATTGATGCTGGAAAGAAAGCTGCTGTAGAAGGTCTATGCAACGATTCTGAGGATTCTCCTGACAAAAGTTTGATTTCAGAATATTTTGGAAAATTAGAGAAAAAAATATTTAGAAATATGATTTTAGAGAAAAGTGTGAGGGCAGATGGTAGAGGTCTTAAGGATATTCGTCCGATTACAATTAGAATGAAGCCATTGGCAAGATCGCACGGAAGTGCACTATTTACTAGAGGTGAAACTCAAGCTTTGGTCAGTGCGACTATGGGCACTTCATCTGATGCGCAGTTAATAGATTCATTAGATGGTAAAACTGACAGGTTGTTCATGTTGCACTATAATTTTCCTGGATTTAGTGTAGGAGAAGCAAGGCCAAATAGAGGACCTGGAAGAAGGGAAATAGGGCATGGAGCGCTAGCTACTAGAGCTGTTCAGGCAGTACTCCCCGATTTTGATTCATTTCCATATGTATTGAGAGTTGTTTCTGAAATAACCGAGAGTAACGGTAGTTCGTCTATGGCGACTATATGTGGTGCAAGTTTGTCATTGATGGACGCAGGTGTTCCTATTTCTTCTCCTGTGGCTGGAATTGCTATGGGTTTAATTAGTGATGAAGATAGTGGTGAAACTGCTATTTTAACAGATATTTTGGGTCTGGAAGATCATTTAGGTGATATGGATTTCAAAGTAGGTGGTACACGTGAAGGAATTACTGCTTTGCAGATGGATATTAAAATTAAAGGTCTGAAACTGGAGTTGGTTAAAGAAGCGCTGGCTCAGGCAAAAGAGGCTAGATTTTCTGTTCTTGATACAATGGATTCTGTAATTAACCAACCAAGTACTGAGATGTCACCATATGCCCCAAAAATTATAACCTTACAGGTTCATTCTGATCAAATAAGAGATATCATTGGACCTGGTGGAAAAGTTATTCGTGGAATCATTGAAGAAACTGGTGCGCAAGTTGATGTGGACGATGACGGAACTGTTGTGATTTCATCTTCAGATGAGTTGAGTGCCAATAGAGCGGTAGAAATTGTTAAAGAAATCACACAGGTAGCTGAACCAGGCAAGATATATTACGGTACTGTTCAGAAAATAATGGATTTTGGAGCATTCGTCGAAATTTTTTCAGGTACAGACGGTTTGTGTCATATAAGTATGATTGCAAATAGAAGGATAGAAAATGTTTCTTCAATACTAAATGAAGGAGATAAAGTGTTAGTAAAATGTCTCCAAGTAGAAGGGAATGGTCGTATTCGTTTGTCAATGAAAGACGTAGTCGAAGAAGAGGTTCCCGAAGAATTGAAGGAATATTATTCTCCTGTTGAATAGTTTTTAAAAAATTTAGCACTTTAGAAATTAGAGGAGGGTCAGATGGATACTTTTGTTATAGTCTTAGGAGTCTTAGTAGCTGTTGCATTAATATTTGTTTTCTTTGTAAATGATCCTTTTAATATTTTTCCAAAGAAATAGAATTTTTAGTTCTAAGCTCTTTGTACAGGTTTTCCCCATCCATTAGGTGCTGAAACTACTCCGTCTTTCATGACTGTTTTTCCTCGAACAATTGTTCTCACTACAGAGCCTTTAACTTCGAGGTTGTTGAATGGAGACCAATTACATTTTGATACTATGTCTTTATCCTTGATTGTTTCGCGAGCTTCCAAGTCAACAATAATTAAGTCTGCATCTGATCCTACCTGAATTGCACCTTTCTTAGGGAAAAGATTGAAAATTCTAGAAGGATTTTCACAACACATTTTTGTGAGCTGGTTGAGATTTAAACATCCGTCATTCACTGCGTTCAGCATTAATCTGACTGTAGTGTCTATCCCAGGTATTCCAAAAGGAGCATCATGTATGTTTGAAAGACCCGCATCTTTAGATTCTTTCGGAAAAGGGCAATGGTCTGTTCCTATAGTATCTACCATCTCTTTACCTAGCATCACGCGCATTTCGTTTTTAGTTTCAGGAGATCGTATTGCAGGAGTAAATTTGACATATGGTCCTAGGTTTTCTAGATCAGTATGATCTAAATAGAAATATTGAGGGCAACTTTCTGCATAAATATTCACTCCTCTGAGTCTAGCAGATTGAATTTCTTTAAGGAGTCTTGGTTGGCTAACATGGGCAACAAGAACTCTGCATCCAGTAAGTTCAGCAAGATTGATTGCGTCCATAGTGGCAACAAATTCACTCTCTGGATTTCTCCATTCACTAATACACATTCTGTCTGTCCGATTATCCTGATCAATTATTTTTTTTGATTCTTTAAGTATTGAATCGCTTTCGCAGTGAAGCATAACAGTTGCTCCAAACTTCACGGCTTCAAGCATGATGTTTCTGAGTTTTCCTTCTGAAATATCTGGCACGCCATGTAGTTCACACATGAAACCCTTAAATCCAAGTGCACCCGAATCCCACATTGGTTTGAGATCATCTAGATTGTCTAAATCTAAACCTCCAAGTTGACCAAAATCTACTACCGCTTTTCCTGTAATATAATCGGTTTTCTCCTCTAGGATACTGCTTGTATATACGAGCGGGTCACTCCTGTGATGGTCTATTACTGTTGTGATTCCACCTCTTGCAGCGGCTTTTGTTCCTTGCTCCCAGTCTTCTCTATCTGTAAAGCCTGGGTCCATCATATGGACATGTTCATCTACCATGCCTGGGAGAACGTAATTGTTTGCAGCGTCGACTTCTTCCTTTGCTGTCATATCTTTGTTTTCAGTTATCGCTATAATTTTTTCATTTTTTATATATATATTTCCGTTATATGTATTAGAAGGTGTTACGATTTGGCAATTAGAAATGACTAGGTCAGCATCCATTTTGATTCCTTATAGAAAATATTAAGTTCGAAATATTTTACTAGCATAAACGAATAATTTGAAAAAACAAATTACTTTGCAATATAAGGAATAAACAGAAGTGATATTAAGTTAAGTTTAATTTTTCTATTTTAGATTTTATTCCTGATGGCAAATCACATTCATTTCTTTTGTATTTTGTAATTATATCTTTTATGTCCACTGAAAAATCTATATCAATTTTTTCTTTCATGAAACTACATGAAATATTTTTTGTTTCTAAATTTTCTACTAACCTTTTCAAAGTACTTTCAGAATCCCAATTTATCCCATCAAATATAAAGTTATTGAATGTATTCATTCCTATTAAGTAAAACCCACCGTCTTTTGATGGACCAATTACCATTTTGTTTGTTTTTTCCTTTGTATTTCTAATGAGTAAATAATCGAAAGAATCTAGAATAGTCTGTTCATCGATTTCTGGAATGTCGGTTCCTATAAGTATTGTGTTGAATCCTTGAGCTAATCTTTTTCCTAAAGATGAAATCATCTTGTCACCTAGAGACATTCCATTTTGTTTTGTATGTAAAAAAGGACCTGGAAGCCAATCGGATAAAGGTAACTCATTAAGTTCTTTAGAATTAACAGCCCATGCAGCTATTAAATTTACAGATTTTCT
>CAYWAX010000040.1:0-11130 GCA_964456425.1 uncultured Nitrospinaceae bacterium
AGAAAGTTGAATCCTGAACAAGAAGAAAAAATAAAAAAAATGAATATATCGGGATTAAATTTTGAAATGGAGAGCAAGAGATTCTATCCAAGAAGAGAGCTAGCTTCTTCACTTTTGGGATTTGTTGGAGTAGATAACATTGGTCTTTATGGAGTTGAACAATCTTTAAATAAATACCTAGAGGGGTCAACTCGAAAAATTTTAATTCAAAGAGATGCTAAAAGAAGAAGGATTAACTCTAATCCGTCTAGAATTAATTTAGATTTTTTCTCTGATAAAAAAAAAGAAGTTCCAAAAATACCAAGACGCGGATTTAATGTGGCCTTAACTATCGACTCTAATATTCAGTATTTCATTGAAGAAGAATTAATAAGGCAATTTAGAAAAGTGAAATCAAAAAAAGCAATAGGGATTATGGTTGAAATAAAAACTGGTGCAGTTATTGGATTAGCATCAATTCCTAGATTTAATCCTAATATTTATAGTCGTTCAAAATCAGAAAATTGGCGTGAATCTGCACTTCAAGATATATATGAGCCAGGGTCGACTTTCAAAATAATAACAGCAGCTGCATATCTAGAAAATGGAGGTAAAAAACAAGAAATATTCGATACGGAGAAAGGAAAGCATAAAGTTGAAGGAACTTCTAAAATACTTAGAGACCATAAAAAGTTCGGAAAGTTGTCAATGGAAGACGTAATAATTAATTCTTCGAATATTGGAATTTATAAGGTCGCAAGAAAAGTTGGTCGCAAACCATTGTTTGAAACTGCGAAACGTTTTGGATTTGGAAGTAGGACGGGAGTAACTTTTCCTAGTGAAGCTTATGGGATTTTGAGAAATCCTTCGAAGTGGTCAAAACTCTCTTTAGCCTCTATATCAATTGGTCAAGAAATTGCTGTAAGCCCTTTGCAAATGTTAATGCCATTCGCGGCTCTCGCAAATAAAGGAATAATGTGTAGAGCAAAAATAGTAAAGTCTGTACAAAAAACAGAAAATGAATTTCAAGAAAAAATTCCCTGTGACGGAAAAAGAGTTGTATCAAAAAAAACTGCAAAAGAAATCATTGAAATATTGGGAGCGGTTGTTTCAAGAGGAACGGGGAAAAATGCGGAATTGAAATTATATAAAACTGGAGGTAAAACTGGAACAGCTCAGAAGATAGTCAGGGGCATGAAAAATTATAGTGATATGGATTTCATTATGTCTTTTGTTGGAATTGCTCCTTTAGATAATCCAAGAATTGCTTTGATAGTAATTTTTGACGGAGGAAATTTAAAGGATGGCTCATGGGGCAGTACTATTGCTGCACCAGTATGGAAAAGAATAGTTTTGAGAACCTTAAGATACCTCCGAATACCACCTGATAAAGCGAAAATCAGAATTGCAAAAGCTAAATTCACAAAAGAATTTTAATAAATCTTTCCTTTTTATGGAAGATGTTTGTTATGCAAAAAAAAGAAAATCAAAAGAATCTAGCAGATATTACTTCTGATCTTACATTTAAAGAATTTTTTGGAAAAAAAAATACCAATATTTCAGGAATTTCTTATGACTCTCGGAATGCTAAATCTGGTGATATTTTTGTTGCAATTAAAGGACTTCAGCAAGATGGACATAAATATGTTGATCAAGCAATTGGTTCAGGCGCCTCAACAATAATTTTAGAAAAAATGATTCCTAAGCTTAGTGGATTTGATGCTTGTTTTATCGTTGAATCAGGGAGAAAAGCTTTAGCAGAAGTGAGTTCTAGTTTTTATGGTAATCCTTCCAAAAAAATTAATTTATATGGTGTTACTGGTACAAATGGAAAAACAACGACAGTTTTTTTGTTAGATTCTATTTTAAATAGCGTTGGCAAAAAATCTGCAATTTTAGGAACAATTTTTTGTCGGATTGGAGACAAAATTATTGTTAATGATAGAACTACACCAGAATCCTCTGATCTACAAAATCTATTTAGCATTATGGTAGAAGATAAAGTGAGTGATGTATGTATGGAAGTTTCTAGTCACAGTTTGGAGTTAGATAGAGTCTATGGAACTAGTTTTGATATGGCACTTTTTACAAATTTGTCACAGGATCATCTCGATTTTCATGGTGATATGGATTCTTATTTTAATAGTAAAAAGAAACTTTTTGAGGATTATAGTCCTAGCAAAATAGTAGTAAATATTGATGATAGATATGGAAAACAGATTTATGATCAATCTAACTTTAATAAATGTTCCTTTGGCTTGTCGAAGAATGCGGATGTAAGGGCTGAAAATATTTATAATTCAAAGGCAGGGTTGAAGTTTGAACTGAAATCCTATGGAGAATCGTTAGAAATGGAAAGTCCTTTAATGGGTGAACATAATCTAATGAATATTCTTGCAGCATCAGCAGCATGTCTCTCAAGTGGTATTTCTATGCAAGATATAGCAACAGCTATTAAGAGTTCTGAATCAGTTCCAGGAAGATTTGAAGAAATTAAAATGGGACAGCCATTTTTGGTTATTGTAGATTATGCGCATACACAAGATGCATTATCAAGAGTTATTAAATTTTCCAGGCCTATCACGCAAGGACGTATTTTGACTTTGATGGGATGTGGGGGAGATAGAGATCGAACAAAAAGGCCACTTATGTGTGCGGAAGCATTAAGAGAAAGCGATCTTGTTGTTATAACTACAGATAATCCAAGGAATGAACTCCCTGAAGAGATTATTCGTGAAGTTATTAATGGGAAAAAACTAGTTCCTGATTCTGCAGATCGATGTATCTCAATTTTGGATAGAAAAGAGGCAATTAAGTTTATTATTTCTCATGCAGAGGAAGGTGACACAGTTTTAATAACTGGAAAAGGCCATGAAACATATCAGATGATCGGTGATAAGAAGTTCCCATTTGATGATCGAAAAGAAGCACGTGATACACTTATTTCTTTGGGGTATAAATCTTGAATTCATATTTAAAAAATCCAATGTTTACGGTCAAAGAGATTTCCTCTGCTATAGATAGCAGAATTTTGCTAGGGGAGAATGAAGTTAAGATTTATGGAGTCTCCACAGATACTAGAAAAATACGCAAAGGAGATCTCTTTATAGCTTTAAGAGGAGAAAAGTACGATGGAAATAGTTTTCTTAGGGAAGCTGAGCGAAAAGGCGCAAAGGTTTTAATTACTGACAATGATTATTCTACATCTAAAGAATTTAAATCTGAGATTATTTATGTAGATGATTGTCTCGAAACTCTTGGAGATCTTGCTAGATTTTACCGTCTTAAATTTAACCTTCCTGTAGTTTGTGTTACTGGGACTAATGGAAAAACTTCCACTAAGGAAATGTTATTCTCAATTTTGAGTCAGAAAAATAACACTTTAAAAACGGAAGGGAATTTAAATAATTTAATTGGTTTGCCCATGCAAATTTTTAATCTTGATAAGGAGCACAAGAAAGCAGTTTTTGAAATTGGGATGAATAGAGTTGGAGAAATTGATCGTCTTTCAGAAATAGCAATTCCACAGGTTGGAGTGATAACAAATATTGGGAAAGCACACTTGGAAAGTTTGTGTACTTTAGAGTCTGTTCGTGATGCAAAAGGAGAAATGATTAATAGAATTTCTGAAGATGGTTTTATGGTCTTCTCTGGAGATGATAAAAATAAATCATTTTTTAAGAAGAAATCAGAAGATAGAGGTTTGAAAGTTCTCACGTTTGGAACTTCTGATTGTAATGATCTTTTTTTTGAAGATGTTTTCTTCCCTTACGAAAATGGAACGAAATTTAATCTTTTTTGTCATGGAGAAAAAAATAAAGTATGGATTCCGCAGTTTGGCTATCATAGTGTTTTAAATGCATTAGCTGCAGCTACTGCATCCATATGTTTAGGTGTGTCTATTGAAGAAATAATTGAGGGGTTAAGACAATCTTCAAACTTGCCAATGAGGATGAAAGTAAGACCTATTCCTAAGTATGAAAATTCATTTTTAATAGACGATTCTTATAATGCGAATCCTGACTCTATGCTTTCTTCATTTAGTACTGCGACTATATTAAAAAAAGAAGCAAAATTATTTATTGTTTTAGGAGATATGAGCGAATTAGGAAAACTTAAGTCTGAACTTCATACAGAATTAATTCGAGAACTTTTCAAAATGAGTATTGGAAAAAATTGTGTTTTTATACTTGTAGGGTTGTTAATGACTGAAGCAGCAGAAGAAATCAGGAAAGACACTGAACTTATTAATTTAGAAAGTTTTATGTCACTTGAAGATTCACTGTCTTGGTTTTATGAAAATTTTAGTAAAGGAGACTGGGTTTTGGTCAAAGGTTCGCGAGTTAGTCGTATGGAACGTTTTTCAGAGGAGATATTAAATTAATGTTATATAAATATTTTCTTATTTTAAGTAATGATTATGCATTCCTTAATGTTTTCAGATATATAACTTTTAGGACAGCAATAGCAGTTTTCTTAGGTTTTTTATTTTCCTTTTTTCTAGCACCTCCTTTTATTCGTTTTTTGCAACGAAGACAAATTGGAGAGGAAATCAGAGAAGACGGACCGCAGTCACATTTCTCTAAACGCGGTACTCCGACCATGGGTGGATTTATTATTCTTCTTTCTATCCTAATATCAACAGTACTTTTAAATGATTTGTCTAATAGGTTTGTTCTTCTTTCACTTTTTGTTTTGGTGGCTTTTGGTTTTTTAGGTTTATTTGACGATTATAAAAAAGTAGTAAAGAAAAATACAAAGGGTCTTACCGCGGGAAAAAAGTTTGTTTTTCAATTTCTAATTGGTCTAATTGTAGGATTTCTTCTCTATAAGGGATTTATTTCTAAAGAATTTAAAACAGTAGTTATGTTTCCATTTTTCAAGGATTTTTTGCCTCAGCTTGGAGTATTTTTTATTCCCTATGCTGCTATCGTTATTGTAGCTACTAGTAATGCTGTTAATCTCACAGATGGTCTTGATGGATTAGCTATAGGACCATTATTAATAGCAGCGGTAGCATATCTTATTTTTAGTTATGTTGCAGGACATGCAGAAATTTCTAAATATTTACTTGTTCAGCATGTAAGAGGTGCAGGAGAATTGACTATTCTTTGTGGAACTATTTTCGGAGCTGGATTAGGTTTTTTATGGTTTAATGCTTATCCGGCTCAAATTTTTATGGGAGACGTAGGTTCTCTTTCTTTAGGTTCTATCTTGGGAGTTATAGCTTTAAGTATCAAACAAGAAATATTGCTTTTTTCTGTATGTGGACTTTTTGTTATAGAGGTCTTATCTGTACTAATCCAAGTTGTTTCATTTAAACTTACAGGAAAGCGAGTTTTCAAAATGGCACCATTGCACCACCATTTTGAAGAGTTGAATTGGCCCGAATCAAGAATTACGATTCGTTTTTGGATAGTTGCACTCATTTTAGCACTTTTAAGCGTTGCCACCCTGAAGTTGAGATAGAGTGATGAACTCGCTGAATGTTAGTTTTTTTCAGAATCTAAAATCCAAAACCGTTGTGGTGATGGGAATGGGTAGGACTGGCATAGCTGTTTCCAATTTCCTTGAAGGAAAATGCAAAGAATTAATTGTTACAGATAGTCAAAATATAGATGATTATAATTCTAGAAATGCTCGAACTGAATTTGGAGGGCATAAAAAAGAAACTTTTGAGCAATGCGATCTTCTTATTGTAAGTCCAGGTGTCTCTAAAGATGATTTTTTTGTTCAGATTGCTTTTGATTCAGGTGCGGAAGTTGTTAGCGAGGTCGAATTTGCATGGAGGTTATCTAATATTCCTTTTGTGTCAATTACAGGGACAAATGGAAAAACAACAACATTAACTATGTTATCAAGGATTCTCGAAACTAGTGGTTTCCGAATTGCCGTAGGTGGAAATATTGGGAGACCATTGATCGATATAGTTCAAAATGAAACTCAAGATTTAGACTTTATTTTAAGTGAAATTAGTAGTTTTCAACTTGAACTATCGACTACTATCTGTCCTCATCTTGCAATGATTACGAATGTTACAGAGGATCATATTGGTAGACATAACTCTATAGAAGATTATCTTTCAGTTAAGGCAAAGTTATTCTCTAATCAGAAAAAAAATGACGTTAAAATTATAAATTCTGACGATCCTATTTCCAGGCATCTTGAATTTGAGGGTGATCAACAAACCCTTACTTTCAGCAGAAAAAATAAAGTAAATAAGGGGTCTTTTGTTAAGAATGGCAAGATATATGTAGTTTTAGAAGATGAAATTGAAGAAATATGCGATATAAGCGAAATGTATTTGACTGGGCTTCATGATTTGGAAAACTTTTTAGCAGCTTGTACTGCAGGCGCCTATCTTGGTGCAGATATTGTGGCAATGAAGGATACTGCGAGATCTTTCAAAGGTCTTCCTCATCGTATGGAATTAATTCTTGAAAAAGATGGTGTGACTTGGATAAATGATTCAAAGGCAACGAATGTAGGGTCTACAAAAATGAGTGTTATGAGTCTCCAATCCGATATAATTCTTATTGCTGGGGGTTTCGATAAGAATAGTGATTTGGAATACATTTTGCCTGCTATTAAATCTAAAGTGATAAAAATATTTCTTATCGGTGACTCTGCAGGGAGGTTTTATAATTTTTTTAAAGGTGTAGTTGATACTAAAGTAGTTTTCAACCTAGAGGATGCAATATCGGATATTTCTCGGTTGGTAATTTCTGGGCAAACTGTTTTGTTTTCTCCCGCATGTTCAAGTTTTGATCAATTCAATGATTATGTTGAACGAGGAAACTCTTTTCGAGAATTGGTTCATAAATGTATAGGGATTAATGAATGAGAAGAAGAAAGATAGACAAAATGATTTTTTATCCTATCTTATTCCTTAATCTTATTGGTTTTGTCATGATTTTTAGTGCGAGTAATATTCTTGCATACGAAAACTATGGAGACTCATACTATTTTATAAAACGACATGGACTATGGATGTTATGTGGGTTTTTATCAATGTTTTTTTTCTTTACGCTGGATATAGATAAATTTAGAAAAATATCCTTCGTTTTAGTTTGTTTGATGTGGATTTTTTTAGTTCTAATTTTTCTTCCGGGTTTTGGTCGTACGGTAGGTGGGGCTACTAGATGGATAGGAGTTGGAGCCTTTACTTTTCAGCCAGCAGAGTTTTCAAAACTTGTACTTATCTTTCATCTTGCAAATATACTTAGTCAAAAGATAAGAGTTGTTAACGAAACTAAAATTATTTTTCTTCATTTTATAATAGTAGTTGGAACAACGGTTTCTCTTATTCTGTTTCAACCAGATTTGGGGACGGTACTCCTCATTTTGATTGTTGCTGGAATCTTATTGTATTTAGCAGAGATTAAATGTTATTATGTAATTGCTTATGCGTTTTGTACGTTTTTTTTATGTTCTTTAATGGTTTTTTTAGTTCCTTGGCGTTTTAAGCGTATAATTGCTTTTATGGATCCTTTTGCTGATCCACTTGGAATGGGTTATCAACTCATTCAGTCCCTTTTAGCTATCGCCCGTGGTGGTATTACAGGTTTGGGTATTGGTGATAGCAAACAAAAACTATTTTATCTTCCAGAACCACACACTGATTTTGTTTTTTCAGTTTTAGGAGAAGAACTGGGCTTGATAGGGTGTTTCTTGGTTCTGATTCTTTTCTTTCTTCTTCTTCTTCGTGGGTTCAAAATTGCTTATAAGTGTGAAAATAATTTTGAATCTCTCCTAGCGTTTGGAACCACCCTGTTGATTTCTATCCAAGGACTTTTGAATATGTCCGTTGCTACTGGTTTAGTCCCTACTACTGGGATACCCCTCCCGATGATTAGTTTAGGTGGGTCGTCACTTTTAGTCACACATTCTTCTATCGGAATTTTGTTGAATATCAGTGCTAAGAATTCTCCTGACTCTGATTATGAATTTTTTGGAAAATCTAAAAGAGTTCAACGATTTAGGAATTCTAAAAAGACTAGAATTAAAAATTTAAGGGGACAAAATTGAGATTAATGATTGCAGGTGGAGGAACTGGTGGCCACGTATACCCTGGTGTTGCAGTTGCTCGAACTTGGTTAGCAGATTCTTCTAATAATGAAGTATTGTTTGTGGGACCAAAACAAGGATTGCTTGCCAAAATTCTTGAGCGTGAAGATCTCCCTATAAAGAGTATTAAAGCATCTGGTTTTATAGGTGTTAGAATAGGAAAAAAAATCCTTTCAATTTTTCAATTGATTAGTGGACTTGTACAATCTTTGAAGATCATTGAAAATTTTAATCCTCATGTTGTTTTAGGAGTAGGTGGGTATGCAAGTGTTTCTCCAATAATTGCTGCATGGTTAAAGAGAAAACCTATCGTTCTAATAGAGCAAAATTCGGTTCCTGGAATCGCTAACAGAATTTTATCTCCATTTGCATCAAAGATTGCCTTAGGATTGCCGTCACAAAAAAATTTCTTTCAAAAGAAAAAAATAGTTTCTACAGGTCTTCCATTAAGGTCTGATTTTGACTCACGGATTAAACGAGAAACTTCATTTTGGAAAGGTCCTTTGAAGGTTTTGGTTTTTGGTGGCAGTCAGGGCGCAACTGCAATTAATGATGTTGTAGTAAGAACATTACCTTTGTTGCATACATTGCGTACTGAATTAAAGGTCGTTCATCAGACAGGAGATAGAGATATCGAATGGGTTTCTCGTGCATATGAGAAAGAATGTATAGATTGCGATGTAAAGAGCTTTTTATTCGATATAGTTGATAAATATAAATGGGCTCATTTTGTGATAGCTAGATCAGGAGCAGTAACGGTTGCCGAGATTACTTCTATGGGATTGCCAGCTCTTTTAATTCCTTTTCCTGAATCTACACATGGGCATCAAGAAGAAAATGCTAAATTTCTATCTGAAAAAGAAGCTGGTATTTCAGTAAAGCAGGAAAATTTTAATCCTAAAGTACTTTTTTCTATTCTTTCTAAATTTATCAAAAATAGAGATGCTTTGATGGAAATGTCTACTAAGACGCAAGATTTAAACGATTCTTGCAGTAGACTATCTGTAACTAAAATTTGTAGGGAAGTAGTTGCTTAATATATACAGGGGTCTAAATGATTAATTCAAAGGATGCAAGTAGCACAAAATTTCTTCATTCCATCAAAGTTCATTTTGTAGGAATGGGAGGAACAGGGATGTGTGGAATCGCAGAATTGTTAATTAATCTAGATTATTCAGTTAGTGGATCTGACATTGCCATTAATGATTCAATTATTCGTTTAAAGGAATTAGGTGCCAAATTTACTGAAGGTCATAATAAAGAAAATATTTCAAATGCGAATGTAGTTGTTTATAGTTCTGCTATCAAGTCCGATAATGAAGAATTAGTTGAGGCTAGAAAGAGAAAAATCCCTACTATTCCAAGAGCTGAAATGCTTAGTGAGTTAATGAGGATGAAATACAGTATTGCGATTGCTGGTTCGCACGGAAAAACTACGACTACATCTTTAGTTGCTTCCATATTATATAAGGACTCACTTGATCCAACTTTCGTGATTGGTGGAAGATTAAATGCATTTGGTTCTAATGCAAGATTAGGAGAAGGAGACTTTCTTGTTGCAGAGGCAGATGAAAGTGATGGAACTTTTCTTGATCTGTCACCGACAGTTGCTCTCGTCACTAATATTGACGAAGAACATCTCGATTTTTATCAAAACTACCAGAGTATAAAGAATGCATTCCTTGAGTTTGTAAATAAAATCCCTTTTTATGGTTTTTCAGTTCTTTGTAATGACAATTTTGCAATTAGAGAAATAATTCCTAATATTGAAAAAAGATTTTTTACATATGGATTTGATTCTAATTCTGATTATCAAGGTAAAGATTTCCGTTATATTGGTGAAAAAAGTTATTTTGATGTTTATCGTTTTGGAAAAAAATTAGGTGAAATTAAAGTTCCTATGCCTGGCATACACAATGCATCGAATTCTTTAGGAGCTCTTGCTTTAGCTATGGAGTTAAATATTCCTTTTGAATCAGTAAAAATGGGATTAGAGGAATTTCAGGGAATAAGTAGGAGAATGGATTTAGTAGGAGAAGTATCTGATATATTACTTTATGACGATTATGGGCATCATCCCGAAGAAATTAAGGCTACACTCAAGGCATTGAAAGAGTCTTGTCCTGAAAGAAGAATTGTTGCTGTCTTTCAACCACATAGATATTCACGAACACACCATTTAATGAAATCATTTATTTCCTCTTTTGAGGATGCAGATGTCCTTTTTGTAACTCCTATTTATTCTGCAGGCGAGTTACCTATAGAAGGGGTTGATTCCTCTAGATTAGTAGAAGGGATTCGCACCTATGGAAATAAAAATTGTTCTCAAATCCAGAACTTTAGTGACGGAATAGAAAAACTCTTAAATACTTTGAGTCCAAATGATTTGTTCGTCACTTTAGGAGCAGGAGATATTTGGAAATTAGGAAAATCGCTAAAAGAAAAATTGAAGTATTCAATAAATGTTAAAGGATAAGTTTTTGTTGATTTATAGAGGGAATAATGGATCTTAAAGCTAAATTTTCTAGAATGCCTTTTGAAGTTTTATTTAACACACCACTAGCACCCTACACTTCACTGCATATTGGTGGTCAGGCAGATTTTTTAGCTTTTCCAGAAAACGAAAAAGATCTGCTTTATCTTTTGAAATTCTCAAAAAATCTTAATTTACCAGTAACAGTACTTGGTGGAGGGGCAAATACACTTATTTTAGATGGTGGAGTGAGAGGTTTAGTTATAAGTTTGTCAAAAAATTTTAAAGGTATAGAAATTTTGCTAGAAAATAAAGATCAAGTTCTTGTTGCCGTTGGTGCATTTGAGAAAATTCCTACTCTTGTTCGGTTTGGTATCAAAAATGGACTTGCTGGTGTCGAAAGATTAATGGGAATTCCAGGTACCCTTGGAGGGGCGTTAATGATGAATGCGGGAACGGCTACTGATTATATAGAAGATTTAATTGAAAGTGTTCATTTGATTCCATTAGAAGGGGTAGAGACTAGGACACTCTGTAAAGAAGATATTGAATTTTCTTATAGGGCAACAAAATTGCCATTTCCTGGAGTAGTAACTTCTTCCATTTTGAAA
>CAYWAX010000040.1:11230-14283 GCA_964456425.1 uncultured Nitrospinaceae bacterium
GGAGCTAAATCCTCCGATATGCTTGCACTGATAAATACAATTCAACGTAAGGTAAAAGAACAGAAGAATATTGATTTGAATTTAGAACTTAACATAATTGGAGAAGAGGAAAATTGTGTGCGGATTGGTTCTCATGTTTAAGTTTTATAAGAGGGGGTATAGTGTTTAGATTAAGAGAGAACTCTATTTCTATAGAAAAAAGTGGTCGGATTTCTTTAAAGAAGACTGTTCATGCATTAATTTGTATTGAATTTCTCTTGATTTTAATTCATTTTTTTCTTTTCCTGCGAACTAATAATCACTATCGGCTAAAAAAAATAATTATTGACGGAACACATTATACTAATCCTGAGAAAATCATACATTCTTTGAATTTTTCTGAAGACGAAAATATCTTTGATGCAAATTTATTGCAAATTAGTCGGACTTTAGAAAAAAATACTTGGATAGAATCGTCTAGTATAAAAATAAAGCATCCCGGGATATTACATATTTCTATAAATGAAAGGATCCCTATTGCTACCTTAAAAGGAAATTATTCTAATGCAATAGATTCAAAAGGAAAAATTCTTGGCAATATCCCTTTATCTTTAAAGCCTTGTCTTCCAAAAATATATGGTTTTTCAGGTAAAGAAGAGACTAATTCATTTCGAAATAATGAAATAAAAAAAATTATTGCTATTCTTGTAGTTTTTCGAAATTTAACTTGGTTTGATAATAAATGTTTTTCAATTAAAAAAACTGAAGATGAGTTTTATCTATTAAGATTTAGAAAAAGATCTTTTGTAGTCAAAATTTCAAATGAACGATTAATTTCTCAAATTGCGCGTCTAATTTCTGTACTTGAACTGTTCCCGGATAAAATTCGAGTTGTAGGCAACCGCCTTTTTTTCGATCTTACCTTTCCTTCTCGTGTAATCATGAGACGAATTTCGGAATATGGGGGATAAAGGGATGAGTAAGAATAATGAAATGTTTGTTGGATTAGATATCGGGACTTCAAAAATTTGTGCTGTTGTAGCTGAATTTAATGACGAAGGAACTTTAGAGATAGTTGGACTTGGGAAGCATCCTTCAAAAGGATTGAATAGAGGTTCCGTTGTAAATATTGATCAAACTGTTGAATCAATTTGTGCTGCAGTTGAAGAAGCAGAATTTATTAGTGGTATTCAAATTAAACATGCAAATGTTGGAATTTCTGGTCCTCACATCAAAAGTTTAGATACTAATGGAATTGTTGCGATTAAAAATAAAATAGTTTCTAAGGAAGATGTTCAAAGAGTTATTGAACAAGCAAGAGCTATTACAATGCCAACTGATCATCAAATTATACATGTATTACCACAAGAATATGTTGTAGATGAGCAGGAGAGTGTTACAGAACCGGTTGGAATGGCAGGTGTTCGCTTAGAATGTAAAGTCCATATAGTTACAGGTTCGGTTCCGTCTATACAAAATATAGTTAGGAGTGTTGAAAGATCAGGTTTGATGGTTGAACGTCTTGTTTTACAACCTCTTGCGTCATCTATGGCAGCTCTAAGTGAAGATGAAAGGGATCTTGGAGTAGCTGTTGTTGATATTGGAAGTGGGACATCAGATGTTGCCGTAATAAGTTCCGGTGTTATGAGATACGCTCAAGTCGTACCAATTGGAGGAAGTCATATAACCCGTGATATTGCAATAGGACTCAGAACTCCGGACTATCAAGCTGAGAGAATAAAGAAAGAACATGGATATGCGTTGGCTTCTCGTTTAACTGGTGAGCAGAATATTGAAGTCCCAAGTGTTGGAGGAAGAGAGCCTAGAATACTAAGCCGCCAAATTCTTGCAGAAATTATTCAGCCGCGTTTAGAAGAGATTCTTACAATGATTAGAAGGTCAATTCAAAAAAGCGGAATGGAAGATTTGCTTCCTGCTGGTGTGGTTTTAACAGGAGGGGCAAGCATTATTGAGGGTATAGAGGATTTGGCTGAAAGTGTCCTGCAACTACCTGTAAGAAGAGGTTCACCAAGTGGTATAGGCGGTCTAGTAGACATGGTAAATCAACCTTTGTATTCAACTGCAGTCGGTCTTGTAATGTATGCGGCAGAGAATGGAGTTAGAGAACAAAAGAATTGGTTTTCATCGAGTTTTATAAATGGAAACAGAGGAGGTTTAACATTAAAAATCAAGGATGTTTTTAATAGCATCTTTAAATAATTTAAAAGGTTTCCCAACGTCCAAGGAAAAAGGGAGTGAGTAATGAGTAATTTTTTTGAGCTTGATGATGAAGTTTCATGTCGCGCCAGAATTGCAGTAATTGGTGTAGGAGGAGGAGGAGGAAATGCAGTTAATACAATGATCTCCTCTGGAATGGAAGGAGTGGAATTTGCAGTTGCAAATACTGACGCCCAAGTCTTGGAGCAATCTTTAGCAAAAGAAAAGATTCAGATAGGTACAGAAGTAACGAAAGGGTTGGGTGCGGGTGGAAACCCTGATATTGGACGTAAATCTGCGATGGAAGATACTGAAAGATTGACGAGTTTGATGAGAGACCTGGACATGGTTTTTGTCACTGCTGGAATGGGTGGTGGAACTGGTACTGGTGCAGCTCCTGTGATAGCTAGGATTGCAAAAGAAGCTGGGATACTAACCGTAGGTGTTGTAACAAGACCGTTCGATTTTGAGGGTCCTAAAAGACAGTCTCAAGCAGAATCAGGTATTGCCGAACTTAGAGATTCGGTAAATACATTAATTACGATTCCTAATCAGCGTCTTTTGGGGATGGTTGATAAATCAACTCCTATGCTTGATGCATTTGATAAGGCAAATGATATTTTATTGCAAGCATGTAAGGGAATAGCTGATTTGATAACAACTCCTGGTCTTATAAATCTTGATTTTGCAGATGTGAGGACGATTATGAGAGATATGGGAGGAATGGCCCTCATGGGAAGTGGAGTTAGTGCAGGAGAGAATCGAGCTATTAATGCTGCACAGAAAGCGATAAGTAGACCTTTACTAGAAGAGGCAACGATACAAGGTGCAAGAGGAGATTTAATAAATATTTCTGG
>CAYWAX010000041.1:0-14186 GCA_964456425.1 uncultured Nitrospinaceae bacterium
AATACAAACAAAAAAAGACAGAGAGAACTCTGTCTTTTTACAATATAACGTTTATTAATTTTTAAACAACAAAACTAACGTGAATAGAATTCTACAACCTTTGATTCATCTATATCTAAATTCAATTCAGTTCTTTGTGGAAATCTGGTAAAAGTTCCTGTCATTTCATCTTGAAGAACTTCGACCCACTCACAAATACCTTTTGAAAAATTCATATTTAGAGATTCAACAATTCTTTCTTGTTTCTTTGCTTTTTCACGAATCTGAATATTATCACCTTCTTTGACCATATAAGAGGGCACATTAACCACCACATTATTAACCATAATAGCCTTATGAGAAACAAGTTGTCTTGCTTCAGCCCTTGTGGTAGCAAAGCCCATTCTAAAAACTACATTATCCAATCTAGATTCTAAAATGAGGAAGAGATTCTCTCCAGTCACACCTTTTGCAAAAGCAGCTTTCTTATAATAACTTCTAAATTGTTTTTCTTGAATACCGTACATATACCTTAACCGTTGTTTCTCTCGAAGTTGTTCCCCATATTCAGTAATTTTACCTCTTTGGTTAGGATGTTGTCCGGGTCTTTGATCTATTTTACATTTATCCGCAATAGGTCTGGATCCACTCTTCAAAGAAAGGTCCATTGCCACACGTCTCATTCTTTTACACTTTGGTCCTACATACCTACTCATTCAAAATCCTCTTTAAAATACTTCAAAAATTAAACTGCGAGAATATACTTGTTTGAAATTTTGGTCAACTACTAAACACACATAAATTACAAGGGGTTAATCGCAGATTACGCATTTGTTTTGACTTTATCTGTCTTGTTAGTCTTGGTTTTATCTTTCGTAGAGACTTTAGTCTCTTTTGACTTTGGAGAATCTTTTGCTTTGGAATCTGTCTCTACTTTATCCGATTCTTTGGATTCTTCTTTCTTCCCATTTTTTGCATAATCGGTAACATACCAACCATCACCTTTTAAATGAAAAGCAGAACGAGATATTTTCCTTCGTAATTTCAGAGCTTTACAAGATGGGCATTTTCTTAAAGACCCAGCTGTAATCTTTTGTACAATTTCAAGTTCATGATCGCAATTTAGACAAACATACTCATAAATCGGCAAAACTACTCTCCTATACTCTTTATTTCAGAAATGTAAGCCAGGAATGTCTTTTTTCATCTTCCGCATTAACAATAGAGAAGAAAGAAGATTGTATTTTTTTAGTTATCTCTCCTGGTTTGCCACTACCAACCACACTCCCATCAACTTCTCTAATTGGAGTCACTTCCGCAGCAGTACCAGTAAAAAAAGCTTCATCTGCTATATATATTTCATCACGAGCAAAAGAACTAATCTCTATTGGGATTCCAAGTTCTTCAGCAATTCTAAGGACAGTCTCACGGGTTATACCAGCTAGCACTCCCTGCAAAGGCGGAGTTCGTAAAACGCCATCTCTCACCAAAAACAAATTTTCACCAGAACCCTGAGTAACAAATCCTTCTGGATCTAACATAAGAGCCTCATCATAACCTGCTCTAACGGCTTCCATTTTTGATAGCTGGCTTACAACATAGTTTCCTGTTGTTTTTGCCTTTGTCATGTAACTATTTGGATGATGACTGGTATAAGATGATATTTTTACACGAATTCCTTTTTCTATACCTTCTTCTCCAAGATAGGCTCCCCATTTCCATACTGCAACCATAGAATGTACTGGAGCGCCAGCAGGGTTTACACCCATAGAGCCATATCCCAACCAAATTAAAGGACGTATATAGCATGCATTTAATTCATTACGCAAAACTGTTTCTTGAATGGCTTCTGAAATGGATTCTTTACTATGAGAAATTTCCAATCCAACAATTTTCGCAGAGTCAAACAATCTCCTGACATGTTCATCCAATCTAAATATACCAGGCCCTTTTTTAGTTTCGTAGCACCTAATACCCTCAAAAACACCTAACCCATAATGTAAAGAATGGGTAAGAACGTGCACTTTAGCCTCATCCCACGGGATGAATTCACCATCCATCCATATATGATCAGTCGCACCTTCCAATTTTTTCTCCTTCTAAAAACGATCTAAAAAAAGTAAGGGATTAAGTTACATAAAAAAACAACCTATTTCAAACATAGTTTTAATATACCTCAGGATTTAGCAAGGTATACTCCTTAACTTGTTTTCCCTTTAAAATCAATTCAATATTCTCGAAAACTATATCATTGATTTTTTCACGGGCCTCGTTTGTAGCACCTGCAAGATGAGGAGTGGCAACCACATTTGGCAATGTAAAGATTGGATTAGAAAGATCCGGCGGTTCTGATTCAAAAACATCCAGACCTGCACCTGCTATCTCATTACTTTTCAATGCATTAAATAAGGATTTCTCATCAATAACTGGCCCTCTAGCACAATTCACAATTATGGCACTTGACTTCATTTTCTCAAAAGTAGATTTGTTAAATAGATATCTAGTTTCATCTGTAAGACTACAATGGATAGAAATGAAATCAGATAATTCTAATAGTTCTTGAAAACTAGAAGATACTACTCCATAAGAATTGAATTTATCTAAAGACACATAAGGATCATAAGCTAAAATTTTTCCACCAAAACCTGACAACATTCTAGCCAATTTACTTCCAATATTACCCAACCCTATAATACCAAAAGTTGCTCCAGTCATTTCATTTCCAATATGAATACTGTTTCTCCATTCTCCGGAAATCAACTTCTGAACTCCCTCAGGTATACGACGACTAGATGCTAGCATAAGCCCAATAGCAGTTTCAGCAACTGCTATTGCATTTGCACCTGGACAATTCGCAACTGGAATTTTTCTCTCAGTTGCAGCATTTATATCTATATTTTCTACCCCAACTCCTATTTTTAGAATCGCCTTAAGTTTAGTCGCAGCAGTTATAACTTTAGAGGTAATTCTTTCCCTAGAAGTAACTATGATGAAATCCCATTCATGCGCAGCACTTACTAATTCTTCCTCGGTCCATTTTTCACCCCCACCCTCTCGAAATTCCCCATAAACTTCTAGTCTGTTTTTCAAATTCGCAATAGGTTTTCTTGCCTCTGGAGCAAAAAAAACAATTTCAGAACTCAATTCAAAATCTCCTTAGCAGAAATCTAATACAAGAAAATTCAAAGGAAAAACTACTACATAAAAAATCAGTGATTAATCGATTCTATCCTTCTGACTCATTAACCAATGATCCACTAAAACAATTGCAACCATAGCTTCTCCTATCGGAACTGCTCTGGTTGCTACACAAGGATCGTGTCTTCCCTCTACCTTTATTTTTTTCTTCTTCCCATCAGTTGTAACCGTGTCTTGTTCCATAAGAATAGATGAGGTCGGTTTTACTGCAAACCTTACTTTAATTGGATCCCCAGTAGAGATTCCGCCGAGTATACCTCCAGAGTTATTTGATTTAAAAATAGTTTTTTTCCTAGACACAGTCAAAGGATCATTATTTTCAGAACCCCTCATTGCGATTGAATCAAATCCAGCTCCAATTTCTACTCCTTTTACTGCATTGATGCTCATAAGAGCCGAAGCTAGATCAGAATCTAATCTTCCATAAAGTGGCTCCCCGAGTCCGGAAGGAACATTTTCAGCCAGAATTGTAATACCACCTCCTACAGAATCTCCATCTTTTCTAGCTTTTAAAATTGCATCTTCCATTAACTTAGCTGATTTCTTATCTGGACAGCGCACATTATTTTTTTCTATTTCTTCTTTATTAAAACTTTTCTCATCAAAAACAATATTTTCAATTTGATCTACAAAACCAAACACAGAAACGCCTATTGTATTTAATATTTTTTTTGCAATTGAACCTGCTGCTACTCTACATAATGTTTCCCTAGCGCTTGATCTTCCACCACCCCTATGATCTCTTCTTCCCCATTTCTTATAATAAGTGAAATCTGCATGACCAGGTCGAAAAGTATCTCTTAAAGGCTCATATTTAGAAGAATCAGCATCTTGGTTTTTAACAACAATAGATATGGGAGACCCTGTAGTGTAACCCTCAAAAACTCCAGATAGAATCTCTGCACGATCGGCTTCTTTCCTTTGTGTAGTGACACGACTTTGTCCTGGCCTTCTTCTGTCAAGATCTTTCTGAATATCTTTCTGATCCAATTTCATTCCAGCCGGACAGCCATCAATCACAACACCGAGAGAATGACCATGTGATTCTCCCCACGTAGTAAATCGAAACATACGACCAAAAGTATTAGACAAAAGACTCTCCTTAAATTTTTAATTACATTTATTATTCTGCACCAAATCCAGTATTTTCCTAGTTGAATCTAAAATTAATTCTTTAAATTTTATAGAATTTGGATTATCTATAATAATATCGGATATTTTCTCAAAAATAGGTACTCGACGTGTAAAAAGATTACGTATCTCTTTTTCAGGATCTGAAGAATCGTCAAGATAAGAAGGATACCCATTTTTTTTGATTCGAATTAACAGGTCTTCTATAGGAACACGAACATAAACCACACAAAAATCTTCAAGCATTTCCCTGTTCTTTTCATCATCAACTGTCCCTCCACCAAGAGAGAGCAAACAAGACTCTACAGAAATATATTCTCTCAGTAATACGTTCTCTAATTCCCTAAATTTTTTTTCTCCAATTTTACGAAAAATCTTTCTGAAAGAAAGTAATTCTCGATTTTCCTTTAAATATTTTTTTTCTATAAGTTCATCAAGATCGAAAAATTTAACATTTAGGCTTTTAGACAAAGCTCTTCCAAGCGTTGTTTTTCCTGAACTTTTGAAACCTACTAAAATAATTTTTTTCAAAAACATCTTCCTTCTTATTATTAATTTTTATTTTTATCTATGTATTTAATAATTAATGAAGATAACTCCTGAATAAGGGCATTCTCATCATATGCACTAATATCGTACCAATTAATCAATGCATTTTTATCAAACCAAGTTCTTTGTCTTTTCGCATATTGCCTATGTAAAATAGAAATTTTTTCTACTGCAGTTTCAAAACCTATCTCTTTTTTCCCTAACATAAAAGCTTCAGAAAAACCTAATCCTTCAAAAATAAGAGATTTCTGCAAAGATTGTTCTACTAACAATTCAGACTCTTCCACCATACCGGAACTGAGCATATTCCTAACCCTTTTCTCTATTTTAGAATTCAATTCCTCCTTAGGCAAACTAAGTCCAATATAAAGTGGATTTGAAAATCTAGGCATTTGTTCTTTATTTTGGAACATGCTTAAGGATTTTCCTGAAATCTCAAAAACTTCCAAAGCTCTAATCAAACGCCTTTTATCATTAGGATGAATTCGAGATGCTGATTCTGGATCTATATCTTCTAGTTTTTTATGCATAAAATCAGACCCTTGACCCTCATATTCGATTGTCAATTTATCTCTTATAAATTCATCTGATGAAGGCCCATCAAAAATACCCTTTACTAAAGATTGAATATACAACCCGCTACCCCCTACTAAGACGGGAAGAACATTTCTTTTATAAATATCAGAAAGCACATCTAAACAATTTTTTGCATAAAGTGAAGCGTTATAGTTCTCTTGAGGACTTAAGAAATCAATCATATGATGTCTTATCTTACTTCTTTCAAGAAAAGTAGGTTTCGCAGTCCCTATAGATATATCCTTGTAAATCTGTCTAGCATCAGCACCTATTATTTCTGATTCAATATCTTTTTCTTTCAAATAATTAGAAACTTGCACTGAAAGCTTAGTTTTTCCAGTACACGTACATCCTAAAATTACAACTAAAGGCTCTTTCGCAAATCGATACATATTTATTAAACCTGATTAAATAATATATAAACTCTTCAGAAAAATCCTAGAGACTACAAATGAAGAAATTCTAGTTGAGTGGATTTGATTTATCAGAAATTCTTTAATTCTTCTTCAAGATCTGTAGAACTACTAACATCTGGGAAAAAACCATCATCAACTATTTTCCGTAAGTCTTTTCCAGCTTTAAAAAATGGGATATTCTTAGTAGGCACGGAAACTGATTCTCCCGTTCTTGGATTTCTTCCATCTCTACTATTTCTCTTTCTTGAACGAAAACTTCCAAAACCCCTTAGTTCTACTTTATCACCTTCCGCGAGGGAATTAACAATACTACCTAAAACAATATTTACAATACGTTCAGAGTCCTTCTTCGTAAGATTAATCTTCTCAGATAAAATTTCAACAAGCTCCGCTTTTGTCATAAAAACTCCAAACGCACATTGGATTACTAGAAAAACACTTAATTCCAAACGTAATGTAATATATGCTTATTATTTATCAAAAGATTACCTCCAAGCCAAGAGGGAAAAGCATTTATTATACTTGAGAAAGAAGGAATTAAACTTTTCTTAATCTTCAATTCAATTACACTTGGCTCTCCAACAATACCAGACAGTTGAGCTGCTTCCATAATTGCTTCATTCCTTGTTCCCAAAGAATCAACTAGACCAATTTTCTTTCCTCTCTCACCGCTAAAAACTCTACCATCAGCTATCTTCAGTACGTCTTTCTTCTTTAATTTTCTTCCAATACTTACCGCATCTACAAATTGTCTGTATATATCATCCACAAGTAACTTAAGTATATCACGATCTTTTTTTGTCATTGTTCTAAATGGAGAAGTCATATCCTTGTGTACAGAACTTTTAATTATCGTCATTTTCACACCAACTTTATCTAACAGCCCCTCTGCATTCGGTAGCATCATTAATACACCTATGCTCCCAATAATCGATCCTGGGTATGCATAAATTTTATCGGTAGCACTAGCAATATAATATCCTCCTGATGTTGCGACTGACCCAAGAGATGCAATAATTTTCTTTCCTGATTTTTTAAAACGACTAATTGCACTAACAACTTCTTGAGTAGGACCAACACCTCCTCCTCTACTTTCGACAAAAACTACCAACACTTTAATTTTTGGGTTTTTTCTAAAAAGATCAATCTTCGAAACTATTTCTTCGGATTTATTTATAATCCCTTCTATTTTGACCAAACCTACTGAATTACTACCAATTGGAAGATTTGGGTAAAATAGATTATTGTTTTCTTTAGGAGAAAATATTATAGAAAGAAATAAAACTATACAAAAAATTAGTAATATATATCTGGTAGAACGACTTGAAAATATTTTTTTAATCAATCTATTCAATGGTTATTTCTGTTTATTTTCGTCAGAAGATGAATCTTCTTTAGCTGAATCTTCAGTTACTTCAGATTTCGATTCAGAAACCTCTTCCTTAGTTTCTTCAACAGTTTCCTCTGTAATAGGAGCCTGACTAATCAGCGCATCTTCTCCAGTTGCCTCAATATATTCCTTTATGCTCAGACCTAATCTTCTTTGTTCCGCTTCGATCTTAACAACTCTCATATTAAAGACATCACCAACCCTAACAATTTCTTCAGGCTTATTAACTTTCTCTTCACTAAGTTCTGAAATATGGACAAGACCTTCCAATTCTGGTTCAGGAGAAGCAAAAACACCAAAATTAGTTATTTTTGTAACTTCTGCCTTAATATTATCTCCTACCGAATATTTTTCTTCTATATCTACCCAGGGATCAGAAGAAAGTTGCTTCATCCCCAATGAAAGTCTTTCTTTTTCTGTATCAATACTTAGAACAACAGCTTCTACCTCTTGACCTTTGTCCAAAATTTCAGATGGATGTTTAAATCTTTGTGTCCAAGAAATATCAGAAATATGTATCAAGCCGTCAATTCCATCTTCCAATGAAACAAACGCACCAAATTCAGTAAGATTCCTAACTTGTCCTTTAACTTGAGTTCCAACTGAAAATCTATCATGTACATTATCCCAAGGATTCTTTTCAATCTGTTTCATGCCAAGAGAAATCCTTCGAGAATCAACCTGAACATCTAAAACTACAGCGTCGATTATATCATTCATAGAAACAATTTTAGAAGGATGTCTCACGCGTCGAGTCCAAGACATTTCAGAAACATGAACTAACCCTTCGATTCCGTGTTCTAACTCTAGGAAAACTCCGTAATCTGTTATTGAAACAACTCTTCCTCTAACTCTTCCGTTTGTGGGATATTTGATTTTAACACTGTCCCATGGATCAGGAGTTATCTGCTTATGTCCGAGAGAGACCCTTTCTTTTTCCTTATCATAATTTAGGATAAGAACCTTGATTGTATCTCCTAAACTGACTACTTCTGAAGGATGATTAACTCTTCCCCAAGACATATCTGTGATATGCAATAATCCATCAATACCACCTAAATCGATGAATGCTCCATAATCCGTAATATTTTTCACAATACCAACAGCTTGCTGGCCCTCTTGTATAGTCTTAAGTGTCTCACGTTTCATTTCAGCTCTTTCATCTTCGAGCAATATCCTACGAGACAAAACTATATTCCCTCTATTTCTACTCAACTTAATTATTTTAAGCTCAAGTTGCTTACCTATAAATTGGTCTAAATCTCTTACTGGTCTCAAATCTACCTGCGAACCAGGCAAAAAAGCCTTAAGTCCAACATCAACAGTCAAACCGCCCTTAATCCTTGCAGTAACCCTTCCCATAATATTTTCTTCTTTTTCATAAGCAAGGGTAAGTTCGTCCCAAATCTTAATACGATTTGCTTTTTCTTTTGATAGAACTAGGACGCCATCTTCATCTTCACAATTTTCGACAAATACCTCTACAGGATCGCCTATATTTAACTCACTACCTCTTGATGGAAACTCGAGTCTAGGAACTAGCCCTTCAGACTTATAACCAACATCAACAAGGATAAAATCACTCTCAAATCCAACTATTGTTCCATTTACAATTTCTCCATCTTTAATCTGAAAAGTAGAGGCATAAACATCTTCCATACTCTCAGCACTTAAAGATTCAAAATCATCAATACCATCCATAAGTTCCGCAAAAGTTTTTACAGTACTCACTTTTTCATCGGTAGAACTATTTTGGATTCTATCATTCATAAATTTAGACAAACCTCTATTAATTAATAAAAAGACTTAAACTAAAATGCAATAAGGTCAGGAATGCTACTTTAAGGAGAAGAAATCGTCAACTCGTCCAAGTATGTTATCCTGAAATTAGATGCTTTTTTACTTTATTAAAAACAAACTCATACACTTCTTCAAGTGATTTATCTGTGGTATCAACTAAAATAGAGTTTTCAGACCTCTTTAAGGGAGAATCGGCTCTGGTCCTATCACGGTCATCTCTTTTTTTTAATTGTATAGAAACATTTTCAAGGTTACTGCCTAAATTATTTTCTTTCAATTCCTTTAATCTTCTTTTAATCCTTACTTCCTCATCAGCATCAAAATAGAATTTAAGAAGTGCATCCGGAAAGACAACAGTTCCAATATCTCTTCCCTCCAAAACAACCCCTTTTTCTTTTCCATATTTTCTTTGATAATCTAATAATATTGATCGAACTTTAGCATCTGCCGAAATAAAAGAGGCAAGCTCAGAAATCTTCTCATGACGAAGAAGAGTGGTGACATCCATCCCATTTATGAAATTTTTCCAACCTAAATTCGTATATCTACTTTCAAATTCCATTTCCATAGCAAAAGAAGAAGCTGAATCAATATCTTTAGAATCTTTTCCTTCTCTATCCATCAATAGCGCAACTCCTCTATAAAGAGCACCTGTTTCAAGATAATCCCAACGTAATGAAGTTGCTAGTTTTTTTGCAACACTACTCTTTCCAGTACCAGCTGCACCGTCAATAGCAACAACTATTCCTGCACCTCCATTAACAGAACCCTTCATTATTTCTGCCCCTTCGAATTTACCCAAGAGTCTCTACCATTTTTAGAATTCAGGAATATTTTTTGAAGAGATTCTTCATCAGCATTTTCGATAGACTCATATATAGAATCCAAATGAATCCTAAATTCATTAATTGAATCTAATATAGCTTTCCTGTTTTGAATACAAATTTCACTCCACATTTCCGGACTACTTGATGCAATACGTGTAAAATCTTTAAATCCTCCCGCAGCATAAGAAATACTATCTCCATTTAAAATTGCATTTACCAATGCATAAGCAACAACATGAGGCAAATGGCTAATATCCGAAAGGATACGATCATGTTTTTCTGGATCTAAGAATTCCACTCTGGCACCTAGACTAACCCAAAAGTTTTTCAACTTTTCTATAGCACACTTAGAATTTCTTTCAATTGGCGTAAGAATCGTTACATGGTCCTCAAATAAACTGGAGAAGCTAGCTTCTACTCCGGAAGATTCTGTGCCAGCAATAGGGTGTCCACCTATAAACTCGGCATTTATATTTTCACTTCCTCGAAAAATATCTACTATCTTCCCTTTCACACTTCCCACGTCAGTTATAATTGTTTCAGAATCAAGTTTTGGCAAAAGATCAGATAAAATATTAATAGATTTTTCTACTGGTGTAGCGATCACGACTAAATCCGAACCTTGAACAGCTTTAAAAATATCTGACTCATAACGGTCTATTACACCTAGTGAAACCGCATTCTCTAAATTTTCTTTTGTACGACCAAACCCAACAAACTTTTTAACTATACTTTCATCCCTAGCTTTTCTAGCCATTGAACCACCAATCAGACCTACTCCAACTATTGTCATTTGTTCAAAAAGTTGAGTCATTTAAGAACTTCCTTTAAGTCTTTTACGAATCTTCGATTTTCTTCTAAGGTACCAATCGAAACTCTAATATGTGATGGAAAACCGTACCCAGCAACAGGTCTTACTATTACACCTCTCTTTAAAAGAAGATCATATACACGACTTCCATCAGAAACATCAACCATCATGAAATTTCCTTGCGTTGGCACAAAAGGAATGCCAAGAGAAGTTAATTCTCGACCCAAAAAGTCTCGACCTTCCAAATTAGACGCGACAGTCATTTCTACATGCGCATCGTCTTTAAGGGCATCCTCTGCAGCTAGCAATGCGAGTGAATTGACATTAAACGGCTCTCGAACTTTACTAAGTATAGAAATTATTTCAGGTTGTGCAATTCCATAACCTATCCTTAATGCTGCCAAACCATAAACTTTAGAAAATGTTCTAAGAACAATCAAATTATGATATTCCTGCATTAAATCTAAGGTCTTTGGATAATTTTCATCTGTAACAAAATGACAATATGCTTCATCTACTACAACCAGAATATTTTTCGGCACTTCTTCCAACAACTTGAGTAGTTCAAGTTCTCCAAAAGATGTCCCAGTTGGATTGTTAGGATTTGCCAGAAAAATAATCTTTGTTTTTTCATTCACTCTTTTAGAAATATCTTCAAGATCATGTGTGTAATTTTTCATTGGAGAAATGCTCATTTTACTACAACTTAATTGTGAAACAATTTGATATACGACAAAAGCACCTTCAGAAAACACAACAGAATCAGTTGGATCAAGAAATGCATGAGCAATAATCTCTAGAACTTCATTCGTGCCATTTCCTAAAATAAAATTTTCATCATTCAAACTATGGAATTCTGAAAGTGCTTTTTTCAGATAAAAACCACTCCCATCAGGATAACGATTCAGATCAGAGAATCCTTTTTTTATTGCTTCAACTGCGAGAGGCGATGGACCTAAAGGATTTTCGTTTGAAGCTAGTTTAATAGTTTCCTTTAACCCAAGTTCCCTTTCTAATTCCTCTACAGGCTTTCCTGGAAGATATACGATAATATCTTCAACACAATTTGACGACCTTGATTTTAATCCCAAAAAAATCTCCTAGTCTTAGTTCAAGCTATGAAATTATCCTTTCGGTACGAACCTAAAATACGAAAAAAACTTACTTCATTCTTCAATTCATTAATTGTTTCTCTTAAAATGGCATCTTCAGAATGTCCTTCTATATCAACAAAAAAAACGTAATCCCATGCTTGTTTTTTCGATGGTCTCGATTCTATTTTTGTTAAATTCAAACCCCTTTGAGCAATAGGCTTTAGAAATCTGTACAAAGCGCCTGGTCGATTTTTTAAAACAAACAAGAGACTTGTCTTAGAATCTTTTTCTTTTTGATTTTCTTTTTTTCCAATTATAAAAAAACGAGTGGAATTGCTCGCCGAAGTATCAAGTTTTTCTTCAATCACATTTAAATTATAAACATTAGCAGCAATTGGACTACTGAGAGCCCCAATAGTAGAGTCTTTAGAACAATTCTTTGCTGCAAGAGAAGTACTACTTACCTCTTCAAATGTTATATGTGGTGCGTTCTTCAAAAACCAATTTCTACACTGTGCGATAGCATGAGGATGACTAAGTACTTTTTCAATACCCTCTAAACTACTTGATTTTGAAAGCAGATGAATATCTACTGGAAGATAGATTTCACCAACAACTAAAACTGAAGATTCAATAAGCAAATCCAAAGTAATATTAACAGTACCTTCTAATGCGTTTTCAATTGGAACAATCCCATAGGAAGATTCATTTTTTTCTACACTCTGAAATACAGAAGAGATATCATTTTCAGGTTTATATATAACGTCTTTTTCTAATGAAAAATAACTTAAAGCCGCCTCATGTGTGAAAGTCGCTTCAGGACCTAAATAACTTACTCTAAATGTATTCTCATGACCTACAATTGTCTTTTTCAAAAATCAATCCTTGTTTTAGAAATTATTCTCCACGTAATTCTTTAATCAAATTCTTTGGTGAGGAGGATTTCATAAGAGATTCTCCTACGAGAATTGCATCAATACCGGCTTCAGCAAGAGGTTCCACATCTGACCAGTTATTAATACCACTTTCAGAAACCAGAATAAAATCTTTCTTATCAGAAGGTGAAATATTAGAAAATATTTTCAAAGTATTTTCTATATCTACTTTGAAAGTTTTCAGATCTCTATTATTAACACCAATTATCTTTGCCCCTGCTTCTAATGCTCTATCTAAATCTTTCTCTGAATAAACTTCCACGAGAGAATCCATACCGTATTCTTCTGCTAATAATCGAAGGTCAGCTAGTAGATTAGTTTCTAAAATTGTTGCAATTAACAAAATCGCATCTGCGCCAGATGCTCTAGCTTCAAAAATTTGATAGGGATCAAAAATAAATTCTTTTCTCATAACGGGAATATTCACGGTAGAGGAAACTTCTGAAAGATCTGAAAGACTGCCTAAGAATTTTCTTTTTTCAGTAAGAACTGAGACAGCAGAAGCTCCTGCTTCTTCATACATAGTGGAAATTTTAGAGGGAGAGAATTCTTCTACGAGAAGTCCCTTGGAAGGTGAAGCCTTTTTCACTTCTGCAATCACTTTAATTCGTTGGCTTTTCCGAGTTATTTTTGTTGAGGAAATTTTTAATGCGTCCATCATACTAAGAGTAGATGGCAAATCACCTAAAGACTTACGAAGTTCTGCCTCATTTACTTGAGATTTACTTAAAGCGAGATCCTCTCCAACTCCCTCTACTAGTTCATCAAGAATAGTTTTTGTCGAAAGTATCACGAATTAGTTACCTCAATTAGTTGATCTAATTTTTTGCTAGCATCTCCATTATCTATAGTTTCTGCCGCAAGATTAACTCCATCTAAGAAATTATCTACATTTCCAGAAACTAATAGAGCTGCCGAAACATTCATTAACACAATATCCCTTTTCGCTCCTTTTTCTCCAGCAAGTATTCTTCTAGTAATTTGTGCATTTTCTTTTGGATCTCCACCTAATAATTCTACACTTTCTGCTTTTTGAAGACCAAAATCTTCAGGACTGATTGTGTAAGTATTAATTTCTTTTCCATTCCATTCTGAAACCTTTGTGGAAGTACAAAGAGTAATTTCATCCATTCCATCTAAACCATGAACAACCAATGCTCTTTTACAATCTAGCTTTGATAAAACATCGGCTATCAACTCTGTAAGCATTTCTGAATAAACTCCAACCAGCAAAGTCTCCGCATTTGCTGGATTAGTAAGAGGACCCATAACATTGAAGATACTTCTCATAGCCAATTCTCTTCTTGGACCAATTGCATGTTTCATCGCACCATGTAAAAGTGGAGCAAAGAGAAAAGCAATACCTACCTCATCTAAACAATTCCCTATTTTTTCAGGAGATATCTCTATATTCACTCCTAATTCTTTTAACACATCTGCAGCACCCGAATTACTAGACACAGAACGATTTCCGTGTTTG
>CAYWAX010000042.1:0-14139 GCA_964456425.1 uncultured Nitrospinaceae bacterium
ATTTTTCTGTGAGATGGAAATTGATTTGGAAAAATGAGTTCTGGTTTTTTCATTGAAGTAGAACCTATAAAAACTAGTTGTGCGCCGCCACCTTTAGGCATGTAAGAGCTAGTTATAATTGATGCCAATTCAAACTCAGACATACCAATTTTTGATTTTTTTTCTAATGCATAAAATGCCATATCTGTTAATTCTGCGCCTTTACGAAACCACCTCATTTCTTCTTCACTTTTGAGCAATCTAACTTGTGCAAGAATATCGGTTGCATCATCAAAAGAGGCTTTTTTAAAGTTTGTTCTTAGTTCATCAATGACACTGTATGGCATAGAAACTTTTAAAATGCCTCGAAAACCGACTAACCCAATTTTTGATTTTTTAAGTCCAAGTTGATTGATTTTTTCAGAGAGCCTTTTACCAGGTTCGTAATCTACGGCATTGGTTCGATTTGGTATATTGCTAGCCGTTTTGGCATATGGAAGATATAGCCTGTTTGAAATAAAAAGATTAGGGCTTCCTTTAATGGGAAAAAAGAGAAAACTACTGACAGGATCTTTGTAATTTGTTACATATTTGATATTTGCTTGGTTTCCGCCCGCCATTCCTGAGTCACCATAAAAAATAAGCGCACTTAATCCTTTTTTCTTCATATGTTTTCTTATTTCTCTGTATCTTCTTTTGTATTCGCTATCTGAAAATCTCGGGTACAGTTTTTCGTTTTGCATTGTTTCCTCTTTATAAATAGAAAAAGCCCGCGTTAGCCAACGACTAACGCGGGCTTTGGATTAAACAATAAAACTAATTACTTCTTAGTAATTTCCCAAGGATACAGAACTTCGTCATGCCTTGGTATCCATTGAATATTGCTTCTCATACCAAACACATCATGAATTTTAAAGAAAACTTTATATGCGGTATGTTTTTTGTGTAAAGATGTCACTTTCACAAATTTCTTGTGTTGTGTTGCAGGATCTGATTCAAGAGCAGCATCGTCGATTGCATCGTTGAGTTCTTTAATACAAGTACCGCTCCAAGGACCTTTACAACCGCCTGTTCCTCGAGCAATGTTTCCAGGATTTCCTGCACCGTTACCATAGCCCATGTAAAATGCAGCTACCCCATTATACTTATTCTTCTTTTTCTTGCCTTTGTTGTAAGCACGGTGACTCTTCTTATAAAGAGGGAAGATTTGTGCATTACAAGTAGCCTTAATACCAACAGCATTTAAGTAACCTGCACTTGCTTCACAGGTTTGTTTGTCTGCTGGGTAACGACCGTTAGTGGCAATAAGTTCCATTTTAAAGCCTTTACCGTATCCAGCTTCTTTTAATAGAGATTTTGCTTTTGCTGGGTTGTATCCATGCCAAGGTTTCTTATTTGGGTTATATCCAGAATAGTTCCATGGATGATAAACCTGTCCAAACAGATCAGCACGTCCACCTAGCAATGTAGTTCTGATTTTTTCAGCATCGATTGCGAGGTTTGCAGCTCTTCTAACTCTCTCGTCTGCAAAAGGACCGCCATGTCTACTAAAGAAACTCATGAACATAATACGAACAGCAGGAATCGCTTTAATCTTCGTATTTGGATCTTTTTGAAGCTGTGGAATAAACTGAGGTAGAATACCCATAACGATATCTACGTCACCAGCTTGAATAGCTTTAGTACGAACCGCTGGGGATTTAATTCTTCTAAGAACAACAGTATCTGGACGGTTAGGCCAGGCTTTGTTATTCCACCAAAGAGGATTCGTTTTAAATACCATCTTCTGGTTCTTCTGCCAGTCACTACTTACTAAAGTATAAGGACCTGTTCCGTGAGTGTTTCTAGAAACATACGCGGCAAGTTTCCTGCCTTTAAGTCCAACATCTTTAATTTTTAAGCTCATTGGATGGCCAAGGCGAGTCAATTGAGCGTAAAGCCCATTATCTGCCTTATGGTTTAACCAGCGCGCAGTGTAATCGTCGATACACTCAACCGCCTTAGTAGGCCTAAAGAAATAAGCCTGACGTTTTGATGCTTTAATTCTATCTAATCCAAACTTAACATTAGCACAGGTAAACTTACTTCCATCAGAGAAACGAACACCCTTTCTCAATTTGAAAACAACTTCCTTATGACTTTTCTTTGTCCAACTTGTTGCCAACCAGCCTTCCTTTTTTCCATCACTCGTTCTCACGTTTAGAAGAGTTCCGTAAGCCCATCTCCATACCATAGTACCAACATAGTTGGATACTTTATTAGGATCCATTGTGGGTGGCTCACCCCTAAGCGCGATAGTTACTTTACCGCCTGCATCTACAGTTTGTAACGGGAAAACAACAGAAAAACTCAGTAACAGGATAGCTAAAACAAACAATTTCTTCACTTTCCTACCTCCTATTTTAAAAATTGAAGATTGATTTTCGTTCCTTAGAGCGAAGAGTCTCTTCGGAACCAAAACCTGTAAAGTATTAAAAATTGATGTGTATGTGACAATCATAGTCTGCATTTTAGGGTGAGTCAATACATAATTTTTTGCAATAAAATTACTTGTTTTATGATAGGACTTTTTTTTAGGAAATTAAGAATAACTATCGAAATAACAATAAAAAAACCCGCGTTAGCTATCAACCAACGCGGGTTTTGGATTAAACGATAAAACTAATTACTTCTTTACGATTTCCCAAGGATAAAGAAGTTCGTCATGCCTTGGAAGCCAATCAATGTTCTTTCTCATGCCAAACACATCATGGATTTTAAAGAAGATCTTATAAGTAGAATGTTTTTTCATAAGATCTGTTACATTTTCAAACTTCTTCTGTTGCTTTGCTGGATCTGCTTCGCCACGAGCGTCTTGAATTGCTGTTTCCAATTCTTTATTACAGATTCCACTCCATGGACCCTTACAACCATTTGTTCCAGCTGCGATGGAACCTGGGTTACCACCACCGTTACCATAACCCATGTAAAATGCTGCATTACCATTATACTTGTTCTTCTTTTTCTTGCCCTTGTTGTAAGCACGGTGACTCTTCTTATAAAGAGGGAAGATTTGTGCATTACAAGTAGCCTTAATACCAACAGCATTTAAGTAACCTGCACTTGCTTCACAGGTTTGTTTGTCTGCTGGGTAACGACCGTTAGTGGCAATAAGTTCCATTTTAAAGCCTTTACCGTATCCAGCTTCTTTTAATAGAGATTTTGCTTTTGCTGGGTTGTATCCATGCCAAGGTTTCTTATTTGGGTTATATCCAGAATAGTTCCATGGATGATAAACCTGTCCAAACAGATCAGCACGTCCACCTAGCAATGTAGTTCTGATTTTTTCAGCATCGATTGCGAGGTTTGCAGCTCTTCTAACTCTCTCGTCTGCAAAAGGACCGCCATGTCTACTAAAGAAACTCATGAACATAATACGAACAGCAGGAATCGCTTTAATCTTCGTATTTGGATCTTTTTGAAGCTGTGGAATAAACTGAGGTAGAATACCCATAACGATATCTACGTCACCAGCTTGGATAGCTTTAGTACGAACAGCTGCAGATTTAATTCTTCTAAGAATAACTTTGTCTGGACGGTTAGGCCAGGCTTTGTTATTCCACCAAAGAGGGTTCGTTCTAAATACCATCTTCTGGTTCTTTTGCCAGTCACTGCTTACTAAAGTGTAAGGACCTGATCCGTGAGTGTTTCTAGAAACATACGCAGTAAGTTTTCTGCCTTTAAGTCCAAGTTCCTTGATTTTGTGACTGATTGGATGCGCATAACGTGTTATGTTTGATTCAAGACCATTATCCGCTTTATGGTTGATCCAGCGAAGAGTATAATCATCTATACATTCCGCTTTTTTTGTAGGTCTAAAGAAATAAGCCTGACGTTTTGATTTTTTCACTCTGTTAAGAGCAAAAACAGCATTAGAGCAGTTCATTTTAGAACCGTCAGAGAAACGAACACCTTTTCTCAACTTAAAAATTACTTCTTTATGACTCTTCTTTGCCCAACTAGTTGCCAACCATCCTTCTTTCTTACCTGTTTTGGTGCTCACGTTTAGAAGAGAATCATAAGCCCATCTCCATACCATAGCACCAACATAGTTGGATACTTTGTGTGGATCCATTGTAGGGGGCTCACCCCTAAGCGCGATAGTTACTGTGCCGCCTGCATCTACAGTTTGTACGGGCATGACAACCGCAAAACTAAGCAACAGGATAGCTAAAACAAACAATTTCTTCACTTTTGCTACCTCCATTTAGAAAAAAAAGCCCCTGTCTAAAAGACAGGATGTAAAAAACTCAATTGAATATTTACTGAATATTAAACTTCTATAGAGATATAGTCAATACGTTATTTTATAAAGCAATATGAGAAATTTGCTGAATAGATTTTTAAAATATTTTGTTTACTCAATTTTTTTTCTGGTGTGATAGCATAGAGGTATCTTATAATTTTTTAAAGTAACTCTTTTATAAAAAACTTTCTTTTAATTTTATAAATGGAAGGAACGCACGTATGGCAGAAGAAAAAGTTATAGGCTCTTGGTTTCGATATTTTCCTGATCATTACCTTTGGTCGCAATTAATGAGCGGAGAAATTAATTTATCTCCAATGGGAGGAACGAACTTTTACGAAGTAGATCAGATAGGCAAAAGACTTACTGGTAAGGTTGGAGATGCTGAAGCATGGCATGAAGCTTGGTTATGGATGGCTGACAAAACGCTAAAACTTGCGGAGGAAGAAGAAAAAAGAGGACATTTACGAACCTCTTCTAGCGCTTATATACGAAGTGCTATTTACCGTTATACTTGTGAACGTTTTGTGCATCCAGATGATCCTAGAAAAGTACAGTCATACCGTGATTTATTGCCTCATTATGAAAAAGGCATGAAATATCTTATTTCTGGCTTTGAACGTGTTGAAGTTCCATATGAAGACACAACCCTTTCCGCATATTGGTTACCTCCTAATAGTGAAAACAAGACAAATCCTGCAGTTGCCTTTTTTGATGGTCTTGATGGTTCTAAAGAATTTACGGTTTTGTGGGGTGGTTTATCTTTAATTGAAAGAGGAATTGGTGTTTTGTGTATCGATGGTCCTGGGCAGGGAGAAACCTTAAGATTAAAGAATATTCCGAGCAGGCATGATTATGAGGTGGCAGGAACTGCTGCATTTGATTATCTCGATAAAAAAGAGGAGGTAGACTCCTCTAGAATAGGCGTAATGGCTATGAGCATGGGAGGATATTATGCGCCTCGTATTGCGGCTTTTGAGCACCGTTATAGTGCTTGTTTGACTTGGGGAGCGCATTTTGATTATCACGAAGTGTGGGTACATAGACGAAAAGTTCTCGAATCTGGGGGAACAATTTCATCTTCTGCTATGTGGCAATTGCCTTGGGTTTTGGGTACTCCTGATATGGATAGTGCCATGGAGAAATGTAAAAACTATACGTTGGCAGGGATAGCTGAACAAATACAAATGCCCATCATGATAACGCACGGGCAGGATGATAATATTGTTCCTGTTGATATGGCGCATCGTTTGTACGAGGCATGTGGTTCAAAAGAGAAAGGTCTGAAAATTTTCACTGTCGAAGATGGCGGAAGTCAGCATTGTGTAATAGATAATCTTTCCATGGCATCCAATTGGATTTCGGATTGGTGGATGGATCAATTTGGAACTAAAGATATTTTAAATTAATTTCAATTATGAAATGGGGATAGAAAATGACAGAAGAAACCAGAGAAGAAAAAGTAAAACGTATCACAGAGAGAATCCATGGAGATAGAGGATTCGTTTATGATGTTCTTGGTTTTGGTGCAGAATTAGATCCCGATTATTTTGAAGTATACTCACAGATGCACTGGGGTTTTTTTAAAGAGAAACCAAGACATCTAGATCCTAAAACAAGGGAGTTAATCGAAATAGGTTTATTGGCTTTTAAAGGGATGAAGCATGAAGTTTATACCCATACGAAGAAAGCACTCCGTTTAGGTGCTACGATGGAAGAAGCTTTAGAAGCATTTGAAGTGGCAAGTATAGGAGGAGGTGCTCCTGTTTTGATGGAAGGTTTATACGCACTAAAGAGAATTCATGATGAACAAAAAGAGGAAGCTGAGAAGTAAATTCTGAATAGTTTATGTTTTACTGTTGCGTAAATAGTAAATTTTGATTATTCATGTGAAATGCATACATTCTGTGTAATTTATTTTTGAGGGCAAAAATGCCACCAGAAAAGGACTTAACAAAAGAAGAGCTTGGAAAAATCTACCAGGATATGGTTCGAATACGTTGTTTTGAAGAAAAAGCGTATGAACTATTTAAGCTTGGAAAGGTTGTTGGCGGAATTCATGTCAGCGTAGGACAAGAGGCATGTTCTGTTGGGGTATGTTCTTTGTTAAATGAAAACGATGGAATTTTAACTACTCATCGGGGTCATGGACATTCGATAGCAAAGGGTACCCGCCTTCCTGAGATGATGGCAGAACTGTATGGTAAAAATACAGGTCTGTGTAGATCTAAGGGTGGTTCGATGCATATAGCTGATGTTTCGAAAGGGCACTATGGAGCCCACTCAATAGTAGGTTCCAATATGCCTATGGCAGCAGGGGTTGGTCTGGCATATCATTTTGAAAAGAACCAGCAAGTAGTCGTTGTTTTTTTTGGAGATGGGGCTGCCAATCAAGGGAGTTTTCATGAATCTATGAATCTATGTTCTATTTGGAAGCTTCCAGTAATATTTTTCTGTGAAAATAATCACTATGCCTCAAGTACTCAAGTTGAATATGCAAGTTCTGTAGAGGATATTAGTGTTCGCGCACAGAGTTATAATGTTCCGGGAGTTACTGTTAATGGAATGGACGTTTTAGAAGTCCGTGAAGTTGCGAATGAAGCCATTGAACGAGCTCGGAAGGGAGAAGGGCCAACTTTAATTGAAGGAAAAACTTATAGATTTTATGGACATTCAAGGTCTGATCCCAAGTTTGGTTTATATCGTAGTGAAAAAGAGTGGGATAAATGGAAGGAACGTGATCCGCTTCTCGTCGCAGAAGAAAAATTAGGAATTTCTTCAGAAGAAAAAATAAAACATTGGGATACAGTAGAAAAACAAATTGCGGATGCCGTTGCTTTTGCGGAATCTAGTCCGGAACCTTCTGACGAAGAAGTTTTTGAAGATCTTTATGCATAAGGATTAATTAAAGTTATGGAAATAACATTTGCAGAAGCTTTAAATCAAGCGATGTTTGAAGAAATGGAGAGGGACGAAAAAGTCTTCTTGATGGGAGAAGATGTCGCTTTATCTGAAATTTCTCCTGCTACTGCTGGTCTTTCTGAAAAATTTGGAACAGAAAGAGTGAGAAATACTCCTATTAGCGAACTTGGTTTTACGGGAGCTGCCGTCGGTGCAGCGATGGCAGGATATCGTCCTATTTTAGATATGCGACGAATTGATTTTATGATGTTATCTATAGATCAAATAGTAAATCAAGCTGCTAAATTAAGATATATGCTAGGAGGGCAAGTTTCTATTCCACTAGTAATACGTGCACCAGAAGGTGGAGGAGTGCAAAATGGTCCTACCCATAGTCAATGCCTTGAATCTTGGTTTTTGCAAGTTCCGGGTTTGAGGGTAGTTATCCCTAGTGGTCCGAAAGATGCTAAAGGGCTATTGAAAACTTCGATTCGTGACGATAATCCAGTTTTGTTTGTTGAATACCGACAGCTATATTCAAATAAAGAAAATGTTGAAGAAGGTGACCATACAATTTCTTTTTCTTCTGCTAGCATAAAAAAAGAAGGGAAAGATATAACCCTTATTGGTCTTGGTTCTCAAGTTGGAAATTGTATGACTGCATCAGTAGAGTTAGAAAAAATCGGGATCAGTGCAGAAGTAATAGATCCTAGAACTATTAGCCCTTTAGATGTTGATGGCCTGTCAGCATCGGTTGAAAAGACAGGTAACTGCGTGATTGTTGAAGAAGGACATAAGCAAGGAGGAGTTGGAGCGGAAATCCTTTCCTCTATTCAATCTAAATGTTTTTCTTTCTTAAAAGCGCCAATAGAAAGAGTGGCAGCTCTAGATGTTCCTATTCCTGTACATACAAGATTAGAAAAAATTGTTCTGCCTAATCCAGAAAAGATTATTGCTACGGCAAAACAAGTTCTAAATTATTCTTGAGATTTTATTTCGTTTCTTAAGATACCTATGTGTTCAACCTCACACTCCACAACATCTCCGGGTTTAAGAAAATAAGGTGCAGGGTCTTCATGTTCATGTGCTACACCGCAAAAAGTTCCAGATGAAATAATATCTCCAGGTTCAAGAGTCATTTGGCTATAAAAAGAGATAAGATCTGGAATTTTAAAAATCATGTCTGTTAATTTTTCGTCTTGTCTTATTTCGCCATTGACTCTGCACTCAACGTGGAGACTTTCTGGGTTTGGAATTTTATCTGCAGTTACAATATAAGGTCCAATAGGATTTGTTGTATCAAAATTCTTTCCTAAAAATACTCCTCCAAGAGCATTATTTTTTTGAACTTCTCTAGCCGTTATATCGTTATAAACGGTATAGCCCATAATCACATCAAATGCATTTTCAGAGGGAACATCTTTGCAAGTTGTCCCAATAATAAATGCTACTTCTACTTCGTAATCTAATTTTTGTGTTTGTTTTGGATATAAAACCGGATCTTCATGTCCTATCAGAGTAGATGAAAAACGGGGTGCGCCAGGAACGTTGGCTGGAACCTTATTTCCCGTATTTTCTACGTGTTTATTTGAATTTAGTCCCGTGTGAAGGAACTTTCCTGGTCTTGGAATAGGTGGTCTAAGGCGTACCATATTCGAATCAATGATACAGTTTTCTTTTTCTGGCCCTAACACATCTCCATTTTTTGCAGATTCCTCTTCTGCGTATTTAAGAGCTAACCTTGCTATTTCTAAGGATTTTTTTTCTCCACACAAAAACTCACGCATATCCCTTGGAATAAGAGCATTCGCAACAGGATAGGGACGAGGTTCGTTTTGAGCGTTAAGATATCCTGCATAACAAAGTCGTAAATCTGCTATTTTGCCATCTGACAAAACTAGTCCTAGACGATCTCCTGAAGAACCCGAGGAAAGATTTCTATACGTAGCTAATTTCATAATAAATCCTTTGAGAAGTTAAATTGTTATATATTTATAACTTACGAATAATGTTTATAGCTTTTAAATATGTTGAAGGTCAAGTTTTGTAATAATCTGATTGTCCAGTCCATATGCTGGTTCAACAAGGTCCATGCCAGATTCAATTTCAATTTTATTTTCGTCTGTATCTTTAAAATAATATCTTAACCAACCTGTCCATCCTCTAAAGGGTTCTCGAATAATTGGTATATTCTTGCTAGAAATGAAATCATGAATAGACAAAACTGTTTCGTTATCTTTTACTCTAAAAGCAATCTGTTGCAGATCCTTTGTTTTTTCTTTTTGTAAAGATTCGCAAAGTACAAGCTTTACCTCACCTTGTGCATCTGACAATGCATTTTTTTTATTTAAACTTGATGTATCGATATAAGCTTTCTGTTTTTGCATTCCAAAAATATCTTCATACCAATTTGCGGCGGTACTAATATTATTAGAATTTATAGACAAATGGGATAAGGAGTCTATAGGAGCGTAGGCTGACCTATTGTTGTCTATTGCAAACTCTTCATCTTTTTTTTTAGGCATATTTAGAATTTCTATTAGGTTTCCGTCTGGATCTGAAATTGTAAAACCTGCACATTTAAAAAAAGGATGTATAAAAACCTCTTCGGCAAAAACTGAATTTTGGTTTTGTAAATTTTTGTAAGAATTATAAAAATTTTCTTCAGAATATATTTTGAATGAAATTTTATGGAGATTTGATTTTGTTTTATCTGAATTTAATTTCTTCATTTCGGAAGGTAATTGAATCAATGTAAGATCATGGTGGAGTGCACTATATCGCATCCATGAAATTCCATCTGGAGCAACAAGCGCTTCTTTTTCGTTTCCAGGTGGCAAATAATCAGAAACTTTAAATCCTAAGAATGAGTTATACCATGCTATCGTTTTTTCAAGATCGTTAGTAAAAAGACCAAAATGATCCATTTGCGCTTCTATAGGCATTAAAAATCCTTTTTAATGAATTAAATTTAATCTCTGAATAACTTCGTATTTACTGCCATAACTATCTTCAACAGATTTCATCCCTGTTTCTATTTCTATTTTTATTTTATCCATATCTAGGAAGTAGAATTTTGTTCCACTGCTCCAGTTCTGTGGTCTGGGAGCCTGAACAATTTTGACTTTATTTTTCACAAGAAAAGCATGAGAATCTAAAAGATCTTTTTCACTTTTAACCTTCAGTGCAATTTGTTGCAATGTTCCCCGACCAGCAAAAGAAAGATTTTTATTAAGAGTTTCTTTAGAGATCTGATCGATTATTAGCTTTACCTCTCCTTGTGTATTTGTCATTTTAAAAGAATCTTTTTCTGAGTTAATTTTTTCTTTAAAGTTTAAATTCTTTTCATACCATTTTTTTGCAACTTTTGTGTCTTTAGACCAAATAGCAATATGGGAAAGAGAGTTGATTTGAGAAAAAAAAGTTTCCTCTTTTCTTTTTTCTATAGAAGGGTTGTATGAAATTCTAATCTTATTTTTATCTGGATCTTTGGTAGTAAACTGTGAGGTTTTGGATGCCGAATCAAATTTCATTTCGCTTACAATTTGTGATTTAGCTAGATTTTTATAAATATTTTCAAGTGAATTTTTTGAATTTGCGAAGAAACAGATTTCTCTTAAATTCGAAATGATTACTTTTTCGTTTGTGTCCACAGCCTCGTCAGGGACTTGAATGAGAGTTATATCATGATGCCATTTACCATATCTCATCCATGCGATTCCATCTGGTGCTACCGGTTCTTCAGTATTTCCTTTTGGAAGATAATCTGAAAGCCTGAAGCCTAGGTATTGATTATACCAATGAATAGTTTGGTCTAGATTCTGGACGTATAGGCCGAGATGATCCATTTCAACATCAACGCCTATTACTTCTTTATTTTTAAGTGACATAGAAAAATTGTATTATAAATTTGAGCATGTGTATATGATTGTTTTTTTGATAAAAGAAAGGTAGAGTCTTAGAATTAATAATTTAAATTAACTTAGTTTTTTTTGGGTTTTGTATGAAAACATATATTATTAGAAGGTCCCTTCAGAGTATTGTTGTATTTTGTGCGATTCTAATTATCATTTTTTCCATGTTGTGGTTAACAGGAAATCCTGCGGAAGTTCTCTTGCCTGTAGATGCAGATCAAGAAGCGATTGATGCCCTCAGCAAGGAAATGGGTTTTGATCAACCTTTATATATTCAATTTGGGTATTACTTATTTGGAAACCCACATCAAGGAACAGGTGGTCTTATACGAGGAGATTTTGGAATTTCTTCGAATCATGAAATAGATGCTTTGGAATTAGTCTTGTCCCATTTCCCAAACACGATAACTCTTGCTGTTTGTGCGGTTTTGATTGCAGTTATCTTATCCATACCACTTGGAGTTCTTTCCGCAACTTTTAGGAATACATGGATAGATTATTCTAGTTCTGTTTGTGCGATGTTTGGTCAGTCTATGCCAAATTTCTGGTTTGGTCTTCTTTTGATTTTATTTTTTGCTGTTTGGTGGAAGGTTCTTCCGACGTCTGGGTATGAGGACTGGACCTATTTGATATTACCTTCAGCAACCGCTGGTATATATGCAACAGCAAGAATTACCCGTATGGTGCGCTCTCAAATGCTAGATGTACTTGAAATGGATTATGTGCGTACAGCGCGATCTAAAGGTTTGGTTGAGTATGTAGTTATTATTTTCCATGCACTTAAAAATGCTTCTATTCCAATTGTTACTTTGATTGGCTTAGAACTTGGGATTTTGCTTGGCGGAACCGTTGTTACAGAAACAATTTTCTCCTTTCCAGGAGTTGGATATTTAGTTGTAGATGCAATTGCGACTCAAGACTTCCCAGTCGTGCAGGCTGCTGTTGCCCTATTGTCTCTGAGTTTTGTGTTTGTGAATCTGTTTGTCGATATTTTATATGCTTGGCTTGACCCAAGGATTTCGTATTCTTAGGAAATAAGGATTTGTAATGGCAACCGCTAGCGCTGATAAAAAAAATTTAACTAATGAAGAATTAGAAGATGTTCGTGGCCCATCAGATTTTCAGTTGGCAATGTATGAACTTAAGGGAAGACCTCCTGCAATTATTGCTCTGATAGTTGTTTTTACGGTGATAACACTTGCTTTTATCCCAGGTGTTTTCGCTCCTCATAATCCTCTTATACAGAATTTGGATACACATTTACTTCCTCCAGGAAGTGAAGTTAACGGCAGTTACTTCGCGCTTGGCACAGACCATCTAGGACGGGATGTTTTAAGTAGAATTATCTGGGGATCGAGGATCTCTTTGATTGTTGGGGTTACTGCAGTCCTCTTCAGTGGATTGATTGGAATTTCCATTGGGATAATGGCTGGTTTTTTTGGTGGCTGGATAGATACAGTTTGTAGTAGAGCCTTAGATACTTTAATTTCGATTCCATTTATACTTCTTGCTATTAGTATTGTTGCTATCCTTGGACCTAGTCTTGAGGTCATAGTTTCAGTTATCGCTCTACGAACCTGGATTGTTTATGCAAGAGTTGTGAGAGGTGAAGTACTTGCTCTAAAAGAGAATGAGTTTGTTGTAGGAGCAAGAGCGGTGGGGTGTAAAACTTTTAGAATCTTATTCTTATATCTTCTTCCAAATGTGGTTTCTTCGTGTATCGTTATAGCAACACTTTATCTTGGAAGAATGATTATTATTGAAGCATCACTATCATTTCTTGGTTTAGGCGTTCCTCCTCCAACTCCTACATGGGGTGGAATTCTAGCTGATGGAAGAGGTTATATTGATACTTCTTGGTGGATAACATTTTTCCCTGGCCTTGTTCTTATGTTGACTGTTTTGTCAGTAAACCTTTTGGGTGATTACGTGAGAGACGTGCTAGATCCTAGAATGAAAAGAAATGTAGATTAAATTTAATTTTCAAAAACCCCTTCTTTTCTATACGAAAAAAGAAGGGGTATTTTTTTGAGAGTTTATGGATTTAATTTTGATTTTAGCCAGTCATATATGTAGTGAGCTCCGATTGTTGAATTATCTGCTTGGCAGTGTTGAGCCCCTGTTTCGTTCCCTTTGAAAACTCGGAGAGTTTTGTCTTTAGAGCCAACTGAATTTAAAAGCTTTTTCGCAGTCTGAATTGAAATTTGTTGGTCCCCTTCTCCATGAGTTAAAAGAAATGGACATCTCATTTTTTGAACTACCCCGTCAAGTTTGAATGGTTCTAGTTTTTTTAAAGCTTCGTCAATAGTTTTGGTGTTCATTATCCAAGTCAAATGATGACCAGGAACCGAGAGAGCCGTTTTGTACTCTGCTTCTATCCGTTTCTTCCACGTTTCGTGATAATTCCAGATACCTCCCCAGGCAACGCAGGCCTTAAAACGTTTCTCCATGCTTGCATTTCTTGGGGCGTAGTATCCCCCCAAGCTGATTGCCATAACTCCAACCTTTTTTGAGTCTACATCTCTTCTTTTTTCTAAATAATCGATAGCTGCGGAGCCAGCTACTTCATGGTCATGCCTGAGATATAAATTCCGAAAACGAATAGTCTCGCCATTCCCAGGAGCATCAACAGCAAGAACACTAATTCCGCGCTTTATCAAATCTTCAACACCGAGCATATATTGAATTTCTTTTGAAATATCAAATCCATCAAAAGACACAACAACAGGTGGTCTTTTTTTTCTTGTGTTTTGTGCGTGGATCAAAATAGCAGGTAATTTTTTATTTTTTTCAAAAGGTATTTCTACATGCTCTATTTTAGGAGAATCTGTTAATCGAGCATAACGTCTAAAAGAATCGATCGATTTTTTGTAAGCTGAATTTGCAATTTTATCTTTAGGTGTTCTAAAACGCTCTCCGATTTGATAGTACATGCAGGCTCTTTTATGGTACGCCGCAGCGGTAAGGGTGTTCTTCTTTTTTTCTGCATCTAATCCCAAGGCGCGAATTCGATCTGCTAGCTTAATCCATTCACGAAACCAGGCGTTATCATCTCCTAAT
>CAYWAX010000043.1:0-14035 GCA_964456425.1 uncultured Nitrospinaceae bacterium
CAGGATATGATAAAAAATTTGCCTCAGGTATAATTTGTGCAGGAGGATGTTTGGGTATTTTAATTCCTCCAAGCATTATGTTGATTGTTTATTCTGTAATTGCTCAATTATCTCCTTTAAGATTATTTGCTGCAGCAATCTTCCCTGGTTTGATGTTAGCAGGGCTTTATATTTTTTACGCTGTCATTAGAGCATATATAAATCCATCTATTGCTCCTAGACCACCAACGAAAGATATTCCACCACGATCTGAGATTTTAAAGGAAGTCGCATTTTAGCAAAATCTTTACTTGCATCTACAAATTCGATACCAACATGCTCATTAAAATTCCCAGACCATCTTTTTTTGAGGAAATCACCAACTTGATCCCGGAGTGACTTTTCAGACACACTTACTCCAAAACTTTTATTTTTAAAAATTATCCAAAGATTTGATTAGGAACTCTTCCCCAATTATCAGGATTTGTGATAATACTTCCGTCTTTGTCCTCATAATCAAAAAAAAGTGTTTCCGTTTCAGTTTTTGAACCCTTCTTCTCAATTCTCCTAATACTAATAGTTGGGACATGAATATTAAGTTCAAAATTTTTTGCATGACTTATACTCACAATCGCATTGAATTTTTCTGCGCATTTCTCCAGCGAATCACGATTGGTTTTCACCGATCCATCTGAAAGAATTTCAGATTCAAAATTTTCAGTTAATTCAACTAGAAAGCTATCTGGCTCTAACATCTTATATTCTCCTTAAAAACTGAGTATTAAAAAAAATAATTTCAAATACTACCAATCCCAAAACATTGTATATGCTCTTCCTAAAATCGGGGATATTTCTTCCCATTGTATAACAATTCGATCATTTCCAGCATCATAATCTGGATATAAACGTCTCTTATTAAAACTATCAGAAGCTCCATCAGATTCTTCTCTTCTTACACCAATTGGTTTTCTACCAAAAGGAAGAATTAATGAAAGTTTAAAAGATTCCGTTGGATATTCGACGACAAGAGTAACCCACTCATTCCTAGAATCAAATGTATTAAACAAATCAATCTCTTCTTGAATTTCAAATGACTCTCCTTCTTTTAGAGGAATGGGAAGAGAAAGACAGGCTGAAGAGTCTACACTCGTCATTTTATCTACCTTAAACTCAACTTTTTCCCAATCTGCAGATTCACCAGAATCATTATTAATAGTCCTATATTTATATATAACAGACCGATCTCCTGTGCCCGTATGACATCTGGATCTTATTTCTGAGAGATCTCTAAGCGCTGAGCAATTACGTTTACTAACCATTTTTGCTTTTTTGCCCTTCACATCTAAAACAGTATATTCTCTTTCATCTAGATTGATCTGATAATCATAAAGTTCTTTTTTCTCATTTTTCATTCCAGAAACTTCAAAATTCTCCAAAAGTGACAATTTCTGTTCTACAACTCTTAATCTCTCAATAATAGATTTTTGACAAGATATAAATTCTTGTAGTTCTTCTCTAAATTTATCAATATATTTTTTATTCTCATTCATAAAAAATCGTCCCTAAACACATAAAAACGCGAATAGTTAAAAAAACTAAATGATAGTTAAAATTGTAGCACTAGAAACATTTTCTTTAAATTATTAAGTACAAAAGAGATAAATCTTATATCCACTAAAATCTAATTTGTTCCGTTCTTTAAAATAGAAATATCTGCAAGTTGACCACAAGCAGCACTAATATCAGCACCTTTACTTTTTCTCACGGTTGTTACGAAACCGTTCTTTTTAAGTATTTTTTGAAATTTTTTTACATTCTTTTCATCTGGACTTTTAAAATCAACTCCTTGAAATTCATTCCAAGGGATAAGATTAATTTTAGTTCGAATTCCATTTAAAATTCTTACTAACTCATTGGCATCTTTCTCAGAGTCGTTTACTCCTTTTAATAAAACATATTCGAAAGTTATCCTCTTAATATCTTTCGAGGATAAGTTTCTACAAATTGTAATAAGAGAAGACAAATTCCATTTTTTATTAACTGGAACAAGTTTTGAACGAGTAAAATCATCTGAAGCATGTAAGGAGATAGCAAGACCAACGTCTGGAATGGATTTTAAGAAATCCTTGATTTTATTTGAAATACCTACTGTAGAGACAGTCAATCTTTTTTTTGAGACTCCTTCAAAACCAGGATCTGTAAGTATCTGTGCAGCTTTTTTCATTTCTTCAAAATTATCAAGAGGCTCACCCATACCCATAAAAACAATATTATGGTACCTATCATTCTCGCCTAATCTTCTCTTTGCAGCTAAAAACTGTTCAACGATTTCTCCTGAAGTTAATTGACGTACAAAACCCATCTTTCCAGTTAAACAAAATTTACATCCCATTGCACAACCCACCTGCGTAGAAATACAGATAGACCATCTTTTAATATTTCCTGCATGAATCATTGGAATTCTCACACTTTCTACAATCGAACTATCTGCGAGAACCCAGGAATATTTCTCTGTACCATCAATAGATTCTTGTATATCCGCGCTGGCAAACCTACCTACTTTAGCAACTCTCATAAGATTTTGACGAAAAGAACTTGGTAAATTCATCATACGATCAAAGGAAATTTCATCAAAATTATAAATCCAATCAAATAATTGTTTTCCCCTAAAATTCGGCTCACCAAATTTCTCACAAAAATTTTGTAGTTCTTCTAATTCCATGCCTTTTAAATCTATTAAATCAGGCTTACATTTCTTTGAATACGGGTTAAGTTCCATAAAATTCGCCAAATCACTTTTCATTAGAAGTCCTTAAATGCTATGTTCCTTCAATTAGTTGAAGCGCTCAAACTATCGGAATCTTTCAAAATGACAATACGCGCAATCTTATTCGATCACGATGGAACCCTAGTGGACAGCTACGAAGGAATTGCAAAATCATTACAACTTACTTGCAAAGATATTGATAAACCTACCCTAAATCAAGATGAAATTCTAGCCTCCATAGGTCCGACTTTAGAAACAAGATTTATGGAATTATGGGGTGAAGAGATTGGAGCCAAAGCCGTTCCTATATATAGGAAACACTACAAACAACATTTTATCGATGGGACAAAAATATTGCCTAGAGTAGAGAGTACAATATCTAACTTAAAATCAAAAGAATATTTGCTCGGATGCGTTACAAACAAAACTTATTCTTATGCAAAACAACAGTTAATTCATTTCAATCTTTTCGATAAAATGGACATTGTCTATGGGAATTTACAAGGATTCGAACCAAAACCAAATCCAGAAATGATTGAAGCAGCCTTAAAAAAGTTAAAAGTATCTCGCGAAGAGACTATCTTAGTAGGAGACACTCCAATTGATATTCTTGCTGCAAAAGCTTCAGGAATTCAATCTTGGGCTATACTTGGGAAATATGCGTCCAGAGAATCTATTGAAAATGCTGATCCTGACAAACTTTTATTCAAATTCGACGAGATCCTTAACCTTCTTTAGTTTAAAGCTACACTATTTTTAAAAACTACAGAAAAAATATTTATCCAACTTATCAAAAGGATATGGCAAAGTGAATCTAATCGGACAAGGTGAATTATTGGCAATTGCCTCTTCAATCACCTTTGGATTTACGCAAATACTTGTTCGTCAAGGCATTCAGAACGCTAGTCCCGTTGCAGCGGCATTAATTATGAATTCGATGGTATCAATTGGAGGATTGTTAATTGCTATTTATTCAGGAACACTAATGAATTCAACACTACCTCCAATTCTATGGTACTTAGCCATAGGAATTACTGGACCTGGAATAGCGAGGGTTATGTATTATATTGGTATTTCAAGAATGGGTGTGAGCAGAACCGCAGGAATCTCTTCGGCCACTCCTATTTGGGGTGTAATTTTTGCAATAATTTTCCTTGGAGAATCTCCGAGCACTCTAGTAATACTAGGAACTTTTGCAGTTGTTTTTGGAGTAGGAATTCTAAGTATTCAAGATGATGATTCAAAAACTTTTAAAGACTGGTTTCAAACTGCAATCTTTTTTGCGTTAATTGCATCTATTGCTTATGCGATACCGCCAATTCTAGTAAAATTTGCATACAAATATCAGTCAACTCCTGCTGTTGGCATGTTTTTCTCTTTTGCTATGGGGAATATAGTCCTATTTTCTTGGAGAAAGGTTTTACCTGAAAAAGGAATGATAAAATCAAATAAAAAAGGATTATTAATTTTGATAACAGCAGGATTCGGAGGAATTGCCAGTTCATGGTTCCTATGGAATGCATTCAGCATTGCAGATGTTACTACCGCTCTTCCACTTAGCAGAACCGCACCTATATGGGTTGTCGTTTTTAGTAAGATTTTTCTGGGGAAAATAGAGATTATAAATTCAAAAATATGGATAGGAACATTCCTGGTTGTACTAGGGGGAATCGCCGTAGTTATGTCCTAATAAAAAGTCACGAAAAATATCAAAATCTCTATTTCTTTTGACATAATTCTATTCGAACATTTTCAGGCCCACATATAAAGGCTATCATTCTTCCACCTACACCGGATGCCTCTGGTTCAACTATGAATTTAGCACCTCTAGCACGTAAAATATTTGCAGATTCTTCAACATTTTCTACTTCTAATCCAAAATGGTCTAACCCTTGGACAAGTTCTGGCGAAAATGCGTCTGGGTCCTCTCCGGGCCTTACGCCTCTTATAAAAACCCTAAGTCCACCAAATTCAACAACTGTATTTGGCGCACCCTTTAAATTTTCATCATAACTCAATACTTTTGCAAGAAATAAATCCTGAAAAAATGAAGACATTTCATCAACATTTTCACTAACAATATGCACATGATCTAGTTTAAAACTCATTTTTAACTATGACTCCTCTTTTATATTATAAGCAACTTTTTTCTATTATGATTTCTGTACCTGATCTTCTATTCCTCTTTTCGATTTTCTTTCTGCTCATTCAAACTTTTTGACCAAGCGATAAATGTTGACCGAACCATCTCAATAAAAAAAGATGGTGGAGATTCGTGACTATTCATTTCCTTAGACAAAGTAAAACATTCACGATCAAAATCTTTTATATCCGAAAGTTTGTACAAATATGCATTCTCTTCTAATTGAGAAATCAATTTTCTAACATAGTCCTTATTTTCAAAAATTTCGTTTGCGGTATTTGTGATAATTTTCTCTAAATCTACATTATTTTTTTGTTTGTCATTTTCTTTATTCGTATTTAATGAATCTATAAAAGGCTTAAGAAAAGGCCTAATAAGTTGATCATCGACAAACCAACTCTTAAAAGCTTTATTTTTTAGCAAAATATCAGCATGAATTCTCTCATCATCTCCAGAAAAAATATCTATCATATTGGTTATTGGATGAATAAAAAAATCTGAAGATTTACTTTCCCATGTATCCATACTTAGCAACATTCTTGCCCTTGTAAAACCGCTTGGAGGTGTTATCCCAAGCTTTTCATTTTCTGATTGTGCTCTTTCTAAAAGCCAAAATGCATAAGAAACTGGGATTTCAGATGTAATAAGAATGTCTTGTTCCTCTATTTTAGAAACAAAGTTTCGAATCTCTTTTGATGTAGTTTCCACCAATGACAAGTCTTCAATTCCTGATTCAGTCTTTAAATTAAACTCTGCAAGATATCGACCTTTTGGTTTTTTTGAACGTATGATCCATAATATTTTCCTGCCAGTACCGTCAGTTGAACTACAAATTGCCTTAGCAATGTCTTCTTCTTGATAATTGTTTGAAAAAAGTGATTCATTTTTAGGAGTTTTCATTTCAACAAAAACTCCTTTTTTTTCTAAGCGAAAAATACTCTTCCTTAGAAGCGATTTAAATTTTCTATTTAAAGACTTTTTGTTCATATTTACGAGGAAAATTGCAGCTTCCGCATTACCTAAAGAAACAACCAGATTTATTAAGTCTGGAGAGAAAATCTGAGTTTTTTCAAAAATATTCTCAAATAATCGAAATAATTTTACTACAGAACTAGTCTCTCCTTTTTTCAAAATTTGACAGAAGATAAGTGATTGAGAATCAACAGATAATTTCCCAATACTTTCTTGAAGAATACTCCTCTCCCCTTCATCTAATTCTTTATTATTGAGAAGCAAGTCAATATTTTTTGAAATTTCTTCTAAATTTTTTTCAATTAAAAAATCTGGAATTATTGAATCGGAGTCAATTGATAAAATCGTATCCCTTAGAGCTTTTAATTGTGCTGGAGTCCATTTAAATGATAGTGCAAGATCAAGCAAACTTGGAATAATTTCTGAATTATTTAATGCTTTTATAGCAAGCAAAGAAGAAAGAAAACCATCTTCACTAGTAAAATTAAGATGTTCGAGCATTCCTTTTAATCCGGCATCTCCTAATTCTAAAATTTCTTCAAGCAAAGGGGCCGGTGCCATTGCTTCAGCAGGGGCAGGAGATGAAAAGGACTTTTCCAAAGCAAAAGCTATAGATCTTGCTCTTTTAAGATTTTCTTTAGAAACCTGATTTTTCTTATTTTTTTTCATTTCTCTTTTTATTCTCTAACCTAACCTTAAAAATAATAAAAAGAATATAAATTTATACGACTCTCGAGAAATGATACCATCTCAAATAGTTTTTTGTAAAAAATGTATTTGCAACCATTGTATTATAAATTTAAGTAGAGGTTTTTTTGAATAAGCCGATTTTTGTTGATGTTGCTTTTAGTTATCCCAATGTACAAGAACATATTCAGAAGATTAAAAACAACTATAAAATCAGGTATGAAGATGTTAACTGCGCTGTAGTAGATGTTTTACGAGCGACAACAACTATTATTTCTTCCTTACATAATGAATGTTTTGAAGTTTATCCGGTCACATCTAGAGACGCGGCCAAACTGAAAGAAAAAACACTTAAAAAAATGAATATAAAAAAGAAAATAATTTTAGCTGGCGAAAAAAATGGGAGACCTTTAAAAGATTTCCATTTAGGAAATTCCCCATTAAATTTCAAAAGTGAAATTGTAAAAAATAATATTTTAATTATATCAACTAGCAATGGAACAAAAGCAATTAATGCAGTAAAAGATCAAGAAAACGTTATTCTTTTCTCCTTAGCTAATTTAAGTGCCGCCGCTTCATCGATTATCAAATCTATTACAGAAAATAAGAACCTCTTGATTGTTTGCTCGGGAAGAGAGGGAAAATATTGTGAAGAAGATTCTATAGCTTCTGGACTCTTCATTCAAAAAATAATTAATCTTTTAAATAAAAAAGAATATTTATTATCTGATAGTGCGAAGGCATCTATTCATGTAGCAAATTTCTATAAAGATAATATTCTACATGCATTTCAAAATTGTTCTTGGGGTAAACATTTAATTCAATTAGGATTAAAAAAAGATTTAGAATTTTGCTCTAAAATAGACTGGTCAAATGTGGTTCCAAAATATAAAAATGGAAAGATAATTTTATTTTAGACTGCTTTGTTAAAAATATTATCTACTAATTTCTCAAAATCCATATCACATTTTTTCATATGAAAATGGATAAAAAACTCTCTATTTCCCTTAGCCCCAAGAATAGAACTATCTGTAACGTTGCATGGTGACATTCCTAAATCTGTTGATTCCTTGATAATATTATACAAAACTTCTTTATGTAATTTTTCATCACGAACAATGCCACCCTTGCCAACCCTATTTTTTCCAACTTCGAATTGTGGTTTTACCAAGGCAACTATTTCGTTTGGAAAAGAAACAAGTTTATGAATTACAGGTAGAATTTTCATAAGCGAAATGAACGAAACATCAATAACAGCAAATTCAAAATTTAGGTCACAATCAGAGGAATTTAAAATCTCTCTATTTAAATATCTTGCATTTACTCCCTCTATAATCTTTACTCTACTGTCATTTCTAAGGCTCCAATCTATTAAGCCTTTTCCAACATCAACACAAACTACTCGATCGACTCCGCTTCGAAGAAGAACATCTGTAAAGCCGCCAGTTGAGGACCCAATATCTAAGCAAGTCTTTGAGAGTGAATTAATATTAAAAAAATTTAGGGCATGGAAAAGTTTTTCTCCACCTCTACTTACAAATTCTCGCTTGCTATCAGTAATAGAAATTAAAGAATTTATATCATATGAGTGACCAACTTTATCAGCAATAAAACCATTAACTATGACTCTACCGGATAGAATAAGTCTTTTAGCGCTCTCGCGACTTTTCACTAAACCTACATCTACGAGAAGTTTATCTATTCTTTCCTTTTTTTTCACGAAATAACGCTACGAATATGATCATCAATATCTACAAGATCACGTGCAGCTTGGGTTATATCTCCTGATGTCAGTCCACAATCTTCTCTCTGCAAAGCAGGACTACCATGAGGAATAAAACGATCTGGAATTCCTAGAATAGAAACTGGAATATTACTCATCTTATTCTCTGAAAGAATTTCTAAAACACCTGATCCCATACCACCAATTTTTGTCCCTTCTTCTATCGTAACGATTCTCTTACATAAATTAGCAAGCTCAAGAATTTTTTTCTTATCCATAGGCTTTACGAATCTGAGGTTAAGAACAGCAGCTTGAATACCTATCTCTTCTAATTGTGAAGAAGCCTCAAGTGCAAGTGGAACCATTGGACCGAGAGCAATCAACAAGACATCCCTACCTTCTCTTAGTAACTCAGATTCACCAATTGGAATACTTGTCACTTCTTCTTGTAATTTTACACCCAAACCAGAACCTCTACAGAAACGAAGAGCTGCAGGGCCAGGATATTCTATTGATGTAAGGAGCATACTTTGCAATTCGCTTTCGTCCTTTGGAGACATCACAATTGTATTAGGAAGACATCTTAAATAGGCTATATCGAAAGCTCCATGATGCGTAGGACCGTCTTCTCCTACTAAACCCGCACGATCTATTGCAAAAGTCACAGGAACATTTGTAAGACAAATATCATGAACAATCTGATCATAAGCTCTTTGCAAAAAAGTACTATAAATCGCAACTACCGGCTTCATTTTTTCTAAAGAAAGTCCAGCTGCAAACGTTACTCCATGTTGTTCGCACATCCCGACATCAAAACATCTATCAGGGAAAAGACTCTGATATTCAACTAAAGCTGTTCCTTCTAACATAGCTGCAGTGATCGCTACTATCTTAGAGTCCTTCTTACTTAGTTTGATCATTGTATCTGCAAAAACTTTCGAATAACTTGGAGGACCAGGTTTCTTTTTCTGGAATTTACCAGTTTCAGGATCAAATTTTGAGACGCCATGATAAGTAATTGGTTCAGCTTCACTATATGGATAACCATGTCCTTTTTTTGTAACAACATGGACTAAATTAGGACCCTTGAGTTTGCGAACATTCCTCAGAGCGGGAATTAGTAAATCTAATCTATGACCATCAATAGGACCTATGTAACGGAATCCAAGTTCTTCAAATAAAATCCCAGGAACAAATAAATTTTTCATGGAATCTTCGAATCTTGTCATGAAATTAACAGCAGATTCACCAAAAACAGGAAGGTGAGAAACAATTTTTTGTACTTCATTTCTAAACTTTCTCGCACGATTGGCCCATTCTCCAGTCATTATCCTTGCAAGATAAGAACACATCGCACCCACATTTTTTGAAATGCCCATTTTATTATCATTTAAGATAACTGTTAAATCTCTTTTAGAATCACCCGCATTATTTAATGCTTCCATTGACATACCAGAAGTGAGACTACCATCTCCTATAATCGCAACAACACTAAAATCTTCCTTACTTAGATCTCTTGCTGTTGCCATTCCCGATGCAGCAGATATTGAAGTCCCTCCATGCGCAACATTCATATGATCAAATGGACTCTCGAGTCTATCAGGAAAACCTGCAATTCCTCCCCACTGCCTAAGAGATTCAAACTCTGCTTTTCTTCCAGTCAATACTTTATGTGCATACGCCTGATGACCGACATCCCAAATAAGTTTGTCACTAGGTGTCTGAAAAACATAATGCAAAGCAACTACCAACTCAGTAGCACCTAAAGATGCTCCAAGATGTCCACCAGTCTTAGAAGTAACTCCAACAATAAATTCCCTTAATTCTTCTACTACGGTATCGAGTTCATTTTCAGATAGTTTTCTAAGATCTTCTGGAGAATCTATCTTTTCTAGTTTTTTCACGATAATCAAATCCTAAAATATACACTTCTAAATTTAATAAATTAACGTTTTGTATTTGAAAAATTACAACTCAAAACTAGAGACTACGGAAAACTATAAATTTTGCAAGAGCTACTAAAGTTTCAGCATCATTTCCAAATATTTTCAAAAAATCTAAAGCTTTTTCTAAAGTAGAATTGGCTATCTCTTTTGATTTTTCAATACCATACAATGACAAATAAGTAACTTTTCCAGAGGCAAGATCAGAACCAATAGGTTTCCCTAACAATTCCTCATCTCCTTCAAAATCAAGAATATCGTCGACAATTTGAAATGCTAGTCCAATATACGTTCCAAAATCACTTAGCGCTTTTTGTTGTTCTACATTTGCACCACCTAACATTCCACCAATACAAACAGAAGCACGAATCAGTTCAGAAGTCTTAAGAAAATGCATCTGATCCAAATATTTTGAATCTACTTGGATTGAATCTGATTTAATATCTAAATATTGACCTCCTACCATTCCTGAAGGACCTGCAGCAGAAGACAAAAGTGAGATAGAGTCAATTAATTTTTCTGTTCCAAACTTTTCCTTGATTGCATTGGAAGATAGAAGTTCAAAAGCCTTTGTCAAAAGTCCATCTCCAGAAAGAATAGCGGAAGCCTCTCCAAAAGCCTTATGGCTAGTTGCCTTCCCTCTTCTCAAATCATCATCATCCATTGCTGGCAAATCATCATGTATCAATGAATAAGAATGAATGCATTCTATTGCACAAGCAGGTATTAACGCATCCTCTGGATTTCCTTTTACTGACTCACATCCAGCTATACACAAAATCGGCCTAATCCTTTTCCCTCCGCTAGTTAGACTATAGGACATAATTTTATATAATTCAGAAGGTTCACATTGTTGATCTGAAAATAAAATTTCTAACTGTTCATTGATCAATTTATTCCACTTTTGCATATAATTTGAAACATCAAATGATGATGACAAATTATTCTTCCTCACTTTCTTCATCTAAAGGTTTTATAGCAAATCTTCCATCATCACTTATTGTTAATTCTTCAATTTTTTTCTGAGCATTATTTAACTGATCTTGCGTAAATTTAAATAATTTGACGCCTTCTTCATACAACGAAATCGCATCCTCTAAAGTAAGTTCTCCATCTTCTAAAATTTCCACAATTTCTTCTAATCGAGAAGATGCATCCTCAAAACTCTTCGACGAATCCAAAGACAATTTATTCTTTTTTGAAGGACTCATTTTGTTTCTCCTTTTTGTTTTATTTTTTCCACTATACAATCTAGTTCCCCATCCGATAATTTGATTTGAATCAATTCCTGATTCTCTACTTGTTGAATACTTCGAATTAGGGATTCATCTTTTTTCCTATAGACCAAACTATATCCACGAGCTAAAATTGAAATGGGAGAAACAGATTCTAGTCTAAGAATTAAATTTTCAATTTCTACGTTCTTTACACGAAAAAATATTTTTATGCCGATTTTAATTTTCTTAAAATATTCCTCATTTTTTTTCACATTGCTTGAATGAAGTCTCAAGGGAGAGATAAATCTTAGTCGAGGTATAATTGAGACAACTCGACTTCTAAAAACTGATAAAATATTTTTCATTTCTTTTAGAAATTCTCCATAGAGCATATCGATTTTTTGGTGCAGTTCTTGGATAAACAAGTTGGGCTCTTCTAATATTTTAATTCTCTCATAAAAAGCAACTTGATCTTTTCTATCTTTAAGGATCATCTTAACGTTTCGTTCCATTTCAGAAGGAAATCTCATAAATCGTTCTAAAAATACATGCCAATTTGCACATATTTTTTCAGCGGCTGCAGTAGGTGTAGAGGAAAAATCATCTGAAACTAGATCGGAAAGTGAAGCATCTATTTCATGTCCAATAGCAGTTAAAATTGGGATACTACAATTTACAATAGCACGAATAACTATCTCATCATTAAATGCACTAAGATCTTCATTACTTCCTCCACCTCTAGAAAGTATTATCAAGTCTACAGGAGAAGTATCTCTATTTTTTGCTTGCTCTGCAGTTAAAATAGCCCTCTCTATAGACCTTGGCGCAAATTCACCTTGTACAAGTGAATGAATAATGATCAATTCTACAAAAGGAATTCGTTTTGAAAAAATTGGGAGCATATCGCGCAAGGCTGCACCCTCACGACTTGTGACTAGAATTATTTTTTTTGGTCTTAATGGTATTTCTTTTTTTCTTTCCTTAGAGAATAGACCTTCTAGTTCAAATTTCTCTTTTAGTTGTCTAAATTTTATATCTAATATTCCTTCTCCTAACGGTTCTAAAGAGAAAATAGATATTTGAAATCGTCCTTCTCGCTCAAAAAGCGTAACACTACACTTAACCAAAACTCTCATCCCCACTTCTGGAATAAAATTAAGAGCCTTTCTTCTACCTGCAAACATAACTGCATTTATTTTGGAATTAGAATCCTTTAAGACAAAATATGCGTGATTAGAAGGATATACCTTCCAACTTGAAATCTCTCCCTCAACTAAAATATTATTGAATTCTTGTTCAAGTTGACCACGAACTTTTGAATTTAGTTGTGATACTGAATAAATTTGTTTTTCTGGTTTTGTCGAAGAACTCAATAAATCAATATTCAATAAATTATTCCTTTAAGTCATTGAAATATGATCTTCAAATGCATTAACTGTATTTGTCATTAACATTGTTATGGTCATGGGACCAACTCCACCTGGTACTGGAGTTATAGCCGAAACTTTTCCAATTAGTGATTTAAAATCACAATCTCCTACCAATTTATCATCTACTCGGTTTGTACCAACATCAACAACTATAGTTCCACTTTTTACCATCTCCGCATTAACAAAATTTGCTCTACCAACTGCCGCAATCAATATGTCTGCACTTTTTGTGACTTCATTAATATTTTTTGTTCTAGAATGACATATAGTTACAGTTGCATTCTCATGTAACAAAAGAATAGATAATGGAAGACCGACTATCTTACTTCTTCCGATAATGACAACTTTTTTACCTTCTATTGGAAAATTATAAAATTTTAATATCTCAAGAACACCTGCTGGAGTACAAGATTTTGGGCCGGGTTGTTTTAAAGATAATTTTCCAAAATTTTCACTATGAAACACATCAACATCCTTTTCTGGGTCAACTCTTTTAAGGATTTCTGTTTCATCCAAGTTAGATGGTAGAGGCAGTTGGACAAGTATGCCGTCAATTTTAGAATCTTTATTTAAAACTTCTATTAAATTAGACAATTCTTCAAAAGAAATATCGGAGGATAATTTGTAATCGTATGTTTCTATCCCAACTTTATCAGCCATCTTACCTTTTAGACGAACATAAACCTGAGACGCCGGATCTTCACCAACTAAAATTACAGCTAATCCAGGAGATCGTCCCGAATTTTTTTTAAGTTTTTCAATTCTAGAAATAAGCACTTCTATTATTTTGTCAGATACTGGTTTGCCTTTCATTATTAACGTGTCTATCTTTTTATTCATTTTTTATTAATACCTCTAAATAATATTAGCTTCTTATATTCTCTGTAATTTTGTTATACTACATTTGGAGGAGAAAAAAATAAATTGCATTAACAATTCAAACCCCTTACAAAAAGAGTAACAAATAAAAACTAGTTACTTAGTTTTCTACATTAAGGAAAAAATGAAGAATTTTATACAAGCAGTTCAAACAGATATAAATGCAGCTTTTGAAAGAGACCCAGCTGCTAATAGCAAGCTAGAAATCATTCTGTGCTATCCCGGATTTCATGCAATATTTATACATCGTATTTCTCACTTTATTTTCAAGAATGGCTTAAAACTAGTTTCACGA
>CAYWAX010000044.1:0-13912 GCA_964456425.1 uncultured Nitrospinaceae bacterium
ATTACATAGGAGATAACGGCGCAGGACTAAAAATGAAATTAGTCACAAATCATGTATTCTCTGGACACTTAGCAGTGTTTGCTGAAGCACTTTCTTTGGGAAAAAAAGCAGACTTAGATGCAAATATAATTATGGAATTCCTAAAGAATAGTGTTATACCAAAAATGCTAACCTATAAGGGCACTCCTCTTGCCGAAAAAGATTACACTCCAACATTTAGAACAAATTTAATGCTCAAAGATCTCAGAATGATTGCTGCAATGGCAGAGGATCTAAAAATGCCAATCCCTATTTCGGCAATCACTCGGCAGATATATATGTCCGCAGCTGCTTTAGGACATGGAGACTCTGATCAAAACGCTATTCTCGAATTTTTTGACAAAAGCGGTGGTATTGAGAAATAAAAAATGTTCTTTACAAACAATATTTATAAAAACTACCAAGATTACACACTGTTTTAGTCGGGTATAAAAAATTAATAGTCTTTTTTTACTTGCAACTCTTTTAAGTTCTCACTAGAATTGCGTCTGTTTGATATTTTTGTTTGTAAATTTCTGAAAATCAAGTCTTTTAGGGGAAATTTTGATGACTAAAAGTGGAAGAGAATTACTAGATAGAGCAAGAAATGAGATACAAGAAATAACCGCAGATGATGTAAAAAGCAGATTAGATTCTGGCGAAAATATTGCACTTATTGATGTTAGAGAACCAGATGAATTTAGAGCAGGATATATTTCAGGTGCTGAACATGTGAGTCGTGGATTCCTCGAATTAAAAATTGAACAGGTAGTACCAGATCGGTCAACTCCAGTTGTTGCCTATTGTGCAGGTGGAGTACGTTCACTTTTCGCTGCTCAGGTCATGAAAGATATGGGTTACGATAACGTTCTTTCTATGGAAGGTGGTTATGGAAAATGGAAAGACCTAGGTCATCCTGTGCAAGTGGATAAACAAATGTCTAATGAGCAACTTAATCGATATAGTAGACATTTTCTACTAAGTCAGATTGGAGAAAAAGGTCAATCTAAATTACTAGACTCAAGTGTTCTCCTTGTTGGTGCAGGTGGTCTTGGTAGCCCTACTGCACTTTATTTAGCAGCAGCGGGAGTTGGGACCTTAGGAATTATAGATTTAGATGTAGTTGATATGAGTAATTTACAACGTCAAATTATCCATAACAATACCAGAGTAGGCACCTCGAAAGTTGAGAGTGCTAAAACTACCATCAACGAATTAAATCCTGATGTCAATGTTATAACTATTGAAGAGAGACTTAATCGGAGTAATGCTTTAGAAATTTTTAAAAATTATGACGTTATTGTAAACGGAGCTGATAATTTTCCAACAAGATATCTAGTTAATGATGCTTCCGTCTTTTTAGGAAAACCAATAGTAGATGCTTCGATCTTTAAATTTGAAGGTCAGGCTACTGTGTATCATCCCTCTGAGGGTGGACCTTGCTACAGATGTTTATACCCTGAACCTCCACCACCGGGTATGGTTCCTAGTTGTCAAGATGCTGGCGTTTTAGGCGCTCTATGTGGAACAATGGGTAGTATTCAAGCAACAGAAGTAGTTAAGCTTCTAGTTGGTTTTGGAGAAACTCTTGTGGGGAAACTTCTTTTATATAATGCCACAAAATCTCAATTTAGAACTTTAAAAGTTAGAAGAGATCCTGCATGTCCTGTTTGCGGAGATAATCCTTCTATAACAGAGTTGATAGACTATGAATTTTTCTGTGGATTAAAAGAAGAATCAACCGTCTAGATTTCTACAACACGTTTTGCATAATAATTAAACCAGTATCAGACTTAAATTATCGGTCTCATACTGGTTTTTATTTTAATTAAAAATTTTGATTTACAACTATAGAAACTTAAATACACAAAATTCAAACTGGAGAAAAGTATTCTCATTAATGCAGGAGGCATCGAACAAAATGACCAGGAGTAATTTCTCTTAATTGAGGCTCCTCTTCATGACACTTATCCATAACATCCTTACATCTAGGATTAAAACTACAACCTGTAGGAAGCAAATTAAGTGCTGGAACAATACCTGGAATCTCTTGTAAACGAACGCGATCTACTCGACCAGTTGACCTATCTTTCTCAAGAGTAGGAACAGACCCCAACAATCCCTGTGTATAAGGATGTAAAGGATTTCCAAAAATTTCTTTAATTGGAGCTTCTTCAACCACTTTTCCGGCATACATAACAACAACTCTTTCACAAGTCTCTGCAACTAAACCTAAATCATGAGTTATGAGAACAATTGCCGTTCCGAATTCTTCCTTTAGTTTCATCATCAAATCAAGAATCTGAGCCTGTATTGTAACATCCAATGCAGTTGTAGGCTCATCTGCTAAGAGAATTTTAGGATTACAGGAGAGGGCCATTGCTATCATAGCTCTCTGTCTCATACCACCAGATAGTTGATGAGGATACTCTTTCACACGTTGTCTAGGAAGAGGAATTCCAACTAAATCAAGCATCTCTGCTGACCTATCCATAGCTTCTTTCTTTTTCAATCCCTGATGCAACATAACTGCTTCTGAAATTTGAAATCCTATTGTGAAAACAGGATTTAAACTCGTCATTGGTTCCTGAAAAATCATCGCAATGTTATTGCCACGAATAGCTCGCATTTCTTTAGGAGTTTTTTTTGTCAGATCCTCTCCTTCAAAAAAAATCCCGTCTCCAAAAATTCGTCCTGGAGGCTGGGGTACTAAGTTTAAAATAGAAAGAGCTGTAACACTTTTTCCACAGCCAGATTCACCCACAACTCCCAAGGTTTCTCCAGATTTCAAAGAATATGTTACTCCATCGACAGCTCTCACGACACCCTCAGGTGTATGGAAGTGCGTATGTAAATCCTTAAGTTCTAAAATTGTATCTGTTCCGACCACGGAGTCAGCAGCCATATTCTATTTCCTCCAAAAAATACCGTTCATTTTATTTAATATATAATTATTATAAGTTCTGTTTATAAATCATGTCTAGTAGAGAATCATATATACGACAATTATATTACCACCCTATCTGCTCTGTATTATAAATGTCGAGCTTCTCTAGTAAATCTTCAATATCCTTTTTTTCCTCATGGTTTAAAGGCATTATAGGTTTTCGGGTATGACCAACTGGCCTTTGCAAACATTCCATTGCGTATTTTATTCCAACTGGATATCGAAGATGATTTTCATTTAACAATTCTAAAAGTTGTTTTACTTTATATTGTAATTCACGAGCTTCAGAGATATTTAAATTTTCACATGCATCAAAAAGTTGATTGACAAGTTTAGGAGCTACTTCTGAGCATGCAGAATAACATCCACATCCTCCTACAGGCATTGAAGTTAGCAAATACTCTACTCCGGTAAATATAGAAAAGTTAGGATTCAGATCTCTTGTAACTCTACATGCTTCGGTAAAGAATCCCATATGGAAAGATGCATCCTTTAAACCTATGAAATTAGGTAATTTATCTATTAACCTCTTAATCAACTCTACCCCAATTTCAACCTGTACATTCTTGGGATTATTATACGCAATAAAATCTATATCCAGATCTCCTACAACACTTACGAAATGTTCATAAAGACCTTGTTGTGTTGGCTTCCAGTGATATGGCGGAAGTAAAATAACACCAGAAGCTCCAGCATTTTGACTATACAAAGCGAGTTCTCTTGCAAGATCTGTACCAGCTTTGCTTACATTCACAAAAACTGGAACTCGATTTCCTGCAGCTTCAACTAAACAATTAACAAGATCTTTTTGCTCTTTTTCATTTAAATTTATAGATTCTCCTATATGCATAGGATGGGAAATCATTTTTATACCATTTTCAATAAGAAAATTAATCTGTTTAGAAAAAGAGTCAAAGTCAACTTTATTTTCTTCAGTAAAAGGAGTTATAGGGGCACCCATAACTCCTTTTAATTTACCGTTCATAAAAAAATCTCCAAAAAGACAAAAACTAATCTATTTTAGAATGGGAACCATCACAAAACGGTGCATTTTGAGTTTGTTTACAACCACAAAAAGCACATCCTTCACCTGACTTTAAATCATAGATCAGAGGTTTAAATTCACTTCCCTTATGAGCACCATCGCAAAACGGTTGATTGGCACTTTTACCACATGAACACCATGCAACTTTCTCATCTTTTTCAGCTTTATACATGTAAGGCGATTTCTGAGCCACTAAAGGCTTATCCATTCGTTCCTCCTTTCATAATCAATGCTTTTTACAAAAATCAATCAGCATTTTTCTGGACCAAAGGCATTAAATATTCAGAAAATCTCTCAGGCAGATATGTCATCTTATAGCTATTATCATAATAATGTAAACGTTCAACTCTACTAAGTTCAATTATTCCAAAATCCTTCTTCTCTTCCTTTAAATCAAAATATTTATTTGCTACTTTTGCAGCAAGAAACAGACTATCCAAAAGAGATAGATAATATTTATTTAGTCTTAAATTTATTTCTCTAAATTTTTTATCATCTTCACTTGAATAAGCATAAAAGAAGAATTCTTCCAAGATCTTTTCAGTAACTAACGGAAACATTTCCTCTTTAGACCTCGAAGGAGCACAATCACTCACGTTAATATTCTTTTTTACAAAAATAGAAAAAGAATCCAATTCAAAATTATTTCCTTCATACAAGAAGGAAGTCATTAACTCTTTTCCGTCTATAAAATGTGCAAAAAAATTCGAAGTGCGACTAAACGCCAATTGTCTTTCTGAAGTGATTCCACTAAAACAATTTAGCCCACTATCAACACTAAAAAGATATGCATCTGAAGCAGTATCATCTGTAGCAAAACCAGCTTGAATAGTATAATCACCCAAAGGGGTACCTGCAAAAGGAGAGTATATTGCATTCCAATAATAATCTTCTTTTCTAAAATCTGAGTTGCATACTAATTCCAGACACTTCAGAGATTCTTCTAAAGGATCTTCATAATAATGTTCTGAACCATCTTTATCCAATAGAGAAACTTGACATTTCGAGGGATCGAAAGAGGAAGGAGGCCTCAAAACGGGGAGACCAACTATCGATTGAGTTCTAAGTGGAACACGAAATTTTTTTACATTCTTGATTGCATCTAAAATAGTTTTGTTATTTTCATGACGATCCAAAAGAAGACTTCTAACTTTTGGATCCCCTGACTCTATCGCCATAGATATTCCAGAAATTAAACCTTTTTCAGATATTTTTTGTATTCTTCGTATCCCTTTTTTTCCAGATAACATTGCAGGTCTAGCTTGAATGTAAAAAGGAATACCTACTTCGTCCATCCACCTTTCACTAAGTTCTTCCCACCATTCAAGATTATTCAAAGAAATATCCGCTTGGTCAAATATTGACTTAGTACTGACTCCATATTCAATATCTAACTTGAGAATATCTTTGCCTTCATTCATAAGAGTTTCAATTGGCCTATCTTGAATAATACTAGGCGGGGCGATACCCTTGCCTGCATATGCTTCTTTCAAATTGTTTATCAGAGAACTAATATAACAATAGGAACATGAATAACTGCAACCAAGAGCAGTTAAAACTGATTTAACCTTACTTAAAGCATAGCGTTTTGTCTTTTCGGAAAACTCAAATGTGTCTTTATAAAAATTTTCTCTATCCATCCTAGGAATATTTGAATATGGCATAGGATCATGATATATACCTGGTTCAAAATTTCCTAAAAGGATATCTCTTAAAATATTAATTCCTTTTCCTCTAACTACAAAATCACCTCCTTCTAACCAAGAATCTCTATAATTATAGTTGTTATAATGACCACCAATTATAAGGGGAGAATAAACAATATCATTTCCATCATAGATAGGTCCTTTTGATTCTTTAACCATCTCCTTTAGAGTTTCATCTGCAAATTTAAAATCTGTTATTTTTTTCTTAAGAATTGCACTAACTCTTTCTAATTTGTATTTTTTGATCCATTCAAAGACAAAATCGGTTAACCCGGTATATAAATTAAAACCTATCCATTCAGGTCTTTCTTTCTGCCAGTATTCTGATAAAAATTGAATATTATCTTTGCCTAATAAAAGATAATTCGGCTTGCCATTCATAAACCTGACAACTCCCCCAAGTGACATCAATGTTATATTCTCAATTTCACTTGAATCATGACCAATAAATAAAATTCTTGGACAAAATTTCGGTTTTGCCTTAGCAAGATGGAGTTGGTACCCCTCCCAATCATTTGTGATATCGAATGGAGTATATAGTGTATTAATATATTGTCCCTGTATTATTTCAGTTTTTGGAATAATAGAATCAGATGGGAATCCAGAAGGATTAATTAAATCATCGTGCCTTTTAGGTAAGGTATTATTAAGAGTAACTAACTTCGTTTCTTGCATATTGTGGTTGTAACCTCAAATATAAAAAAATATGAGAAAATGAATGCTCTACTAAAGTAGGAACTATACTATAACAATTTAGTTCTAAGATAAATTAACATGTTGAGGAGAAGATGATTTTTTCTTTATTGAATTTTTTTCATAGAGTTGGTTAAAATTTCTCTAAGACCACTTAAATCATTTAGGAAAATTATACTTGACTCTTCTAAATGTTCCTTACAAGTCATAGAACCTGGTCCTCCAATAATAATTTGAACATCATGAGAAATATTTCTTAATAACATTTTCACTTCAGTTAACAATTTAAAATCATTAGAAAGATTAGGCATACTCAAAATTACGAATTTTGCTTTAGTTTTTTGAACTCCTAAAACAATTTCTTCATAGGGAAGATTTACGCCAAAATATAATGTCTTAAAACCTTCAGAAGCAGCAGTATTTAAAGCAGTCAAAAGTCCAAATTCATGGAACTGACCAGTCATAGTAGCTCCAACAACTAACGGACCATCAACAGAAGCTTGATACGCTTCTCTCATACTCTCTAAAATAGAACGAACAACCAAAGAAGCAATATGTTCATGAACTATTCTCAATTCTCCCTTAGACCAAAGTTTACCTATCTCTGCCATTAATGGGACTGCAATTTTTTCACAAAACACACTCCTACCTACATGAACAACCGCATTAGATAACAATTTCTCAAGCCCATCCTGATCATAATCTTGAATGAATTTTAATGATTTTCTTATATAAGCTGAATATTCATTTTCAGATAGTTCAGTTAAATCGCCAGATATATCAATATTTGAATTTTCAGAATTAATCTCAGTTATAGTAAGGCTTGCCTGAATGTCTTCCTTTATCATTTCCTCAAGCTCATTATTAGATAAACTTGCAATATTTCCAATTTTATGACCAACCTTAGTCAATCTACTAAATAGGACAAGTCTTAAAATATCATCATCCGTATACTGTCTCCTCTTAGTTTCTGTTCTAACCGGAGATAAAGCCTGGTAACGTTTTTCCCAAACTCTAATCACGTGCTGAGACAGTCCACTTCTTTGAGAAGCGATCCCAATTGAATGTAATCTTGTATTATTCATATATTCTACTTTATTTTATTGTTAATATTTTGTCAACTAAAATTGAAAATAATGTTTGACAAAAAAGAATATTAGAACTATTATCTAGACATTATATAGACATTTATTAGTCAATTGTCTTAATTTTATAAAAAAAGGGTCCTTAAATGACAACCAACATATGCACTGATTCAGAAATAATGTCAGATGTACAATCGAGTCAAGATATAAGAAAGGTAAAAATTGAGAAAGTAGGCATTAAAAAGGTAAGAGTTCCAATTAAATTTTTTGATGTTGATGAAAAGGTACAAAATACGATATCCGAAATAAGCTTATATGTAGACTTGGAAGACAATGTTAAAGGAACACATATGAGCAGATTTTTAGAAGTACTCAACGAAACAAACTATGAAATTAGTGTTAATTCAATACCTGAATTGTTATCTAAAATTAGAACAAAATTAAATGCTAAGAATGCATATTGCAAAATTGATTTTCCATATATTTTAGAAAAAACATCTCCTATAGCAGGCGCAAAAGGTTTTATGTCTTACAATTGCTCTATAGATGGATCTTCGGGAGATATCAATGAACAAATATTAGAAGTTAATGCATTGGTTACAACTTTATGTCCATGTTCAAAAGAACTTAGTTACGCAGGCGCTCATAATCAAAGAGGTGAAGTAAAAGTTAAAATAAAATCTGACAATGATTTATCAATAAGCGAAATTATAGATTATCTTGAATCAGCAGCTAGTAGTCCACTTTATCCAGTTTTAAAAAGACCAGACGAAAAATATGTGACAGAAAAAGCATACGAAAATCCTAGATTTGTTGAAGATTTACTAAGAGAGATAGTTGTTCAATTCAGATCTGATATTCGTATTCATTGGTTCGAAATTCATGTGGAAAATTTTGAATCTATTCATGCGCATAATGCATATGCATTTACCGAGGAATACAATTGATGTATCAAGCTTATAAAGCATATAAAAAATTTCTCATTCTAGCAATTATCACATTTTTGTTTATATCACTAGGAAATATCAATATGACAATAGGGAATACTCTAAATAAATACCTTTGGGAAAAAAGAATCGTTCTAATTTTCTCAAAAGACAAGGATATTTCCTTATACAAAGAACAAAAAAATCAGTTTTCAAATCTACAAGATGAAACAAATGAAAGAGACTTAGTTTTTATTGAAATTTTCAAAGATAAGAACACAAAGCATGAAAGTTTACAAGATAAATTCAATCCTAATTCTTCAAATTTCAAAATTATTCTTATTGGGAAAGATGGAGGAATTAAGCTTAATTCTTCAACAGTAGTCACTCATGAAAAAATATTCTCACTTATAGACTCTATGCCTATGAGACAAATGGAAATGTTGCAGTAGCCAAAAATTGCATGTAAATCTTCACATACGAAGGAAATAACTATGAAAATATTATTAAGCGGTTCTAGCGGCCTAGTAGGGAAAGAACTAACTAAAACATTAATTTCTCTAAACCATAAAGTTTTGCGTTTAATTAGAGACAAAAAAGATATTAAAGATGATGAAATTTTCTGGGACCCTGAAAATAATATTTTAGAATTAGATAATCTAAAAGATATAGATGCAGTCATTCACTTGGCTGGAGAAAATATTGCTAATAAGAGATGGTCAAAAAAACAAAAAGAAATAATTCTAGAAAGTCGTGTAAAAAGCACTAAACTACTATCTGACAAGATTTCAAATTTAGATTTAAAACCTCAAGTATTTATATCCGCATCAGCTATTGGTTATTATGGAACACAAACTATTGAACCAGCCAATGAATCTGACCCCCCTGGCAAATCATTCTTATCTTATGTTTGTGAAAATTGGGAAAACTCAACAAAATCTTCTAGTAACAGTGGAATAAGAACTGTCAATATTAGAATCGGAATAATTTTAAGTCCTTTAGGAGGAGCCTTAAAAAAAATGTTGACTCCTTTCAAACTAGGTTTAGGAGGAAAAATTGGAGATGGAAATCAGATTATGAGTTGGATTTCTTTGGAAGATACGGTTAAAAGCATAATCCATATTCTAAACAATGAACACTTGAGTGGTCCTGTGAATTTAACAAACCCAAATCCTGTAAATAACTATGAATTTACTAAAAAGCTCGGAAAGAAATTATCAAAAATAACTATCTTTCCATTACCTAAAACAATAGTGAAACTAATCTTTGGAGAAATGGGAGAAGAGTTGCTCCTATCAAGTATTGATGCACGTCCAGATGCTATGATTTCTTCTGGGTATAAGTTTACGCATGAAAATATTTCAGATTACTTTAACAATAAAAACCTTTAAAAATAAAGAATCTTTAACTAAATAATAATGAAATTAAAATTATGAAATTTTTAATTATATCTAATTTATCTATTACAATTTTAATGTTAGGAATCATATGGTTTGTCCAATTGGTTCACTATCCTCTATTTTTAAAAGCAGATTTAAATAATTTTAAAAACTTTCACTCAGAACATACGAAAAGGATTTCTTGGATAGTAGCACCTCTTATGATTTCTGAAGGATTAGTAAGTACTGTACTTTTTGTCAAAATGCCGTCGATAATAACATTTATCGGTTTATCTATTTTAATTTTCATATGGATTTCTACTTTTTTTATACAAGTACCAATACATAATAAGCTTAACAAAGAATTTGACGTAAAATTATTCTATAAACTATTAAAAAGTAACTGGATTAGAACTATTGGTTGGTCACTTCGATCAGTAACATGCTTTTTTTTAATGTAGATTTTATTAATTAGTTTAGGAGGAGAGGAAATGTCGGGAAAAATTGAGTGGTATTACCATCGAAACGGATGAAATACTTGTTCTAAGACGCAAGAGTTTCTTGCAAAAAACAAAATAGAAGTTAAAGAGACCTTACTTTCAAGTAAACAAACAATTAAATGGGAAGCAGCAGAAAAGATTTTAAAAGAAGTTAAAGAAGTTTATTCTTCAAGAGGGAAAAAGACTACTCATTTAAAAATAGAAACAATCAAAAAACAGAAAGAAGAAATAGAAAAGATAATTTTAGGACCAACGGGAAATCTACGTGCACCTTCTTTAATTACGGACGGAATTTTAATAGTAGGATTTAATGAAGAAACCTATAATTTAGTTTTGAATAGCTAAGAAATCTTTTATTCACATTAAACAGGGTTAACAAGTGAACGAAAAAAATACAAAAAAGATTTTAGTAACCGGTGCTAGTGGCTACGTTGGATCTAGGCTCGTTTCTCTTTTACTAGAAAAAAAATATAAAGTTAGAGCAGCAAGCAGAAATCCTGAGAATCTCTCTAAATTTTTATGGGCTAATAATCCAGATATAGAAACTGTCAAATTAGATGCCTCTAAGAGAGAGTCTCTAGTAAATGCCTGCAAGGATTGTGATTATGTTTTTTATTTTATTCATTCTATGGATGAAACTAGTTCTGACTTTGCGGAAACAGATAGAATAGCTGCAAGAAATATGGTTTTTGCTTCAGAGTCCACTGGCATTAAAAGGATAATTTATCTAGGTGGGCTTGGAAATGAAAATCTTCATTTAAGCAAGCATCTTAGTTCCAGGAGAGAAGTTGAAGAAATACTTAAAAACAGTCAAACCCCTGTAACAATTTTTCGTTCTGCTATGATTGTGGGTTCTGGAAGCACTTCATTTGAAATCCTACGTTATCTTGTAGAACGACTGCCAGTAATGATAACTCCAAGATGGGTGCAGACTGAGAGTCAACCGATTGCCATAAATGATGTACTTGAATACCTCTCGAAATGTCTAGAAAAAGAAGAAACTATCGGGCAAACCTTCGATATTGGAGGTCCAGAAATTCTTTCGTATAGAAATCTAATGAAAATTTATGCAGAACAAGCAAAGATTTGGAAAAGATTAGTAATTCCAGTTCCTGTTTTAACTCCAAGATTAAGTTCGTATTGGGTACATTTTATAACTCCAATAAAATCATCAGTCGCTAGACCCCTTGCTGATGGATTAAGGAACAGACTAGTTTGCAAAGATAATCGAATAAAAGAAATCATTCCTATAAAATTAAGCGACCTGAGAACCACTATCAAAGAAGCTTATAATGTAAGACAACACATTCCATTATCTTTTCAAGATTACACATTACCCTCTACTTGGAAACACACTGGAGACAAAATTTGGGCGGGGGGAACAGTTTTAAAAGATCACAGAGAATTAACCACGAGTGCAAAAAAAGAGCATATATGGGAAACCATTTCTTCCATAGGAGGCAAGAATGGTTGGTACTATGGCGATTTCTTATGGAAACTGCGCGGGTTTCTAGATGAAACTTTCGGAGGATATGGGTTATCTAGAGGTAGAGAACAGTATTCTACAGTAAAACCCGGAGATATTATAGACTGCTGGATTGTGGAGGATGTCAAAATTAATGAACGGCTATTGTTGAAGGCTGAAATGAAATTACCTGGAATAGCATGGCTAGAGTTCAAATTAAAGAATAATAAAAATAACACTACATTGATTACTCAAACAGCTCACTTTATTCCTAGAGGACTTTCTGGAATTTTATACTGGTACTCTGTATATATAATTCACCAATTTATATTCCGTGGAATGATTTTAAAAATTGCGAAAAAGTCAGAAGATCTTGGATGACTAAATCCCAAGGAGAAAATTTATGTTAAACAAAACATTTTATCTAAAAGAAACACAAAAAGTTCCTATCAGTATTCATGAAGCCTGGTCTTTCTTTTCCAATCCATTGAACTTGAAAGAAATTACTCCTCCACATCTTAACTTAGTTGTAACGAATGAGATGCCAGAAAAGATGCATGCCGGAATGATAATTACTTATGTAGTTGAACCTCTTTTAAAAATCAAAATGAACTGGGTGACTGAAATTACGAATATGCAGGAACCGTTTTACTTTGTAGATGAACAAAGATTCGGACCGTATAAGTTTTGGCATCATCAACATATTTTCAAAGAAATAGATGGAGGCGTAGAAGTTACGGATATAGTTCACTATAAAATAAGGGCAGGAATTTTCTCTTCTTTGATAAACAAATTAATTGTAAAAAATGAATTGCAAAAGATTTTTTCATATAGAACAGAAGTTCTATTAAAAAAATTTGGGACTTTCAACTAATTCTACCCTCTCTTTTGATTAGATATGATTGAAAATACTCGTATAAAATTACTTAATCAAAAAAGCATACAAAACAGAGAATTTGTAGTTTATTGGATGCAATCTTCACAGCGAACTTCATTTAACCATGCGCTAGAGTACGCAATACAAACATCTAATAAATTAAACAAGTTTCTAAAAGTGTATTTTGTAATTAACAAAAGTTATCCTGAAGCTCAAAATAGACACTTTATATTTATGCTTGAAGGACTTTATGAAGTACAAAAAGAATTATCGCAAAAAAACATTCAAATGATCTTAGAAATTGGCAATCCTATTGAAATTATTAGTAAACTTTCACGGAAATCTTGTTTAATAGTTACCGATCGTGCATACATCAAAACTATAAACTCCTGGAAAAAAGAAGTTTCAAATAAAATAGATTGTCAATTAGTGCAGGTAGAAACTGAAGCTATAGTTCCTATAGAGGAAGTCTCAAACAAAGAGGAATATGGAGCCTATACGATAAGACCAAAAATCAAGAAACTTTTAGGAGATTATTTGCACCCGTTAAATACATCTACTATCAAAAAAGAATATAGAAGTAGCAAAATTTTTGAAAACACAGAAAAAACAAAACAAATAATTCAAAATCTAAAATCTGTTTCAACTTCACCAAAAGAATTTTTTTACAAAGGAGGTTCCATAACTGCAAAAAAGGAATTAAAAAGATTTTTAGAAACTAAGGCAAAAAATTACACTGCTAACAAAAACAACCCTTCCTTAGACGTTGTGTCCAATATGAGTCCTTATTTACATTTTGGACAAATATCTCCTCTTGAAATAGCATTAGAAGTGTTAAATCAGGAAATACCCCAAGATTCAAAAGATTCTTATCTGGAAGAACTTATCATTCGAAGGGAACTTAGTTTTAATTTCGTCTTTTACAACGCATCTTATGATAATTTTGATTGCCTTCCCAAATGGTGCAAAGACACACTTATTAACCATAAAAAAGATAAAAGGGACTACACTTATTCTCTAGAAGAATTAGAACTTGCAAAGACACATGACCCCTACTGGAATGCAGCACAAAAAGAAATGGTGATAAAAGGAAAAATGCATGGCTACATGAGAATGTATTGGGGGAAGAAAATAATAGAATGGACAAAAAATCCTGAAACTGCATTTAGCAATGCACTCTATCTAAACAATAAGTATCAACTCGATGGGAGAGATCCAAATAGTTATACTGGAGTTGCATGGCGCTTCGGAAAACATGACAGGCCATGGAA
>CAYWAX010000045.1:0-13702 GCA_964456425.1 uncultured Nitrospinaceae bacterium
ATAAAAGACCAACGATAATTATCAGAGAAGTAAGCAAACCAATTTCTTTTTCTTTTCGCCTTAATTACCATTTTAATCTCCTGAAATTGATAAGTTGAAATTATCTCACAATTTTCCATTGACCATCGGGTTGTCTGCAAGCTTTTCCATATGCGTTTTCTTTCATTCCTCCAACAATGATTGTTTGCTGGAATTCCCTGCAGTATTTGTATCTTTTTAAACGAGTGATTCTTGGCCTATATGCTTTTTTAGGAACAATAATTCCACTATTTCCAGAATCAGGGTTCTTCCAACTACTTGCAGAACCTGATTTTCCATATTCTAATGCAGATTGTGTGGCTTTTCCTAATAAGAGGCGGTCTCTTTCATCAAGTTGTTTTCCTATTTCTCCTCCTATCATTGCACCAACAATAGCACCGCCGATTGTTGCGATCATTCTACCTCTTCCTTTTCCAACTCTAGAACCTAAGACGCCACCTGCAATACCTCCAAGTACTTTTCCAGTATCTTCTTTGGTATATCCTCCATGACGGGGAGTACAACCTGTCAAAGTAAAAACTGAAAAAAGGGTTAAAAACAAGATAGAAAAGATCTTCATTTATGTTCTCCTTATTGATCGACAAACAGAAAACTCTTAATTGAGACTATTCAACAAGATTTCAACCTAAATTGCAAATAAAAAAAGAAGACCTCAGCAACGAGGTCTTCTTTTTTATAACTAAACTTTCAGATTTCTATTATTTGCCGTGCGATTTTCTAATTTTTTCTAAAGCTTGTTTGTTCTTTTCAATCGCTTGTTCTAATGGAGTCATACATCCAGCGAGTGAAAGTCCAAGAAAAAGTGACACGACTACTAATGATAGTACTTTTTTCATATTAAATCTCCTATCAAAGTTCATTTTACAATCTTTTAACAAGTAACCCAAAAAACGGGTATACTGGCTTAGGGAATATAGTAAAAACTATATGTCATACCCTCTCTCATTATGCATTGTTGTGTCAAGTCCTTCATCTTCTTCGTCCTCAGAAACTCTAAGGCCGCAAATACCGTCCACTACTTTTAGTATGATGAAAGAAAGTACCCCAGCATAAATTAAAGTGGCAACTACGCTTATCAATTGAATATATAGTTGACCGCCCATTGTTACATCTTTACCAAAGCCAGCACCACCTAGATTTGAGGCAACAAAAACTCCAACCAAGAGGGCACCTACTATTCCACCAACGCCGTGGACTGTAAAAACGTCTAGAGAATCATCTATTTTTAAAACTTCTTTCATAATATGAGTGGCATAATAGCAGATAAATCCTGCGGCTATACCAAGTGCTAATCCACCCATTGGACCTACTGATCCAGATGCGGGAGTAATACATACAAGTCCAGCAACTGCACCAGTTACGATTCCAAGTACGCTTGCTTTCCCGTATTTCATCCATTCACAGGCCATCCACGCTAAAGCGGCAGCAGCAGCTGAAATATGTGTTACCAGCATTGCCATTCCAGCATCTGTTCCTGCTGAAACTGCACTACCTGCGTTGAACCCAAACCATCCTACCCATAGCATAGAAGCACCTGTTACAGTCATAGTAAGGTTATGAGGCATCATTTGTTGATCTGGGAATCCTCTTCGATTCCCTATAACAAGTGCTGCGACGAGTGCACTTATCCCTGAGTTGATGTGGACAACGGTTCCACCTGCAAAATCTAAGGCTCCCATCTTGAAGAGCCATCCATTTTCATTCCATACCCAGTGACAAACAGGAGCATAAACGATTGTAAACCAGATCGCACTGAATAGAAGCATTGCAGAAAATTTCATTCTTTCTGCAAATGCACCTACTATCAGAGCTGGTGTAATTATAGCAAAAGTTAACTGGAACATGACAAAAACTGTTTCTGGTAAAGTTCCACTTAATGAATCTCTGGTAACTCCTGATAAAAATGCTTTGTCAAGATTTCCTATAAAATCACCACCTCCTGAAAACGCAAGACTATAACCATAGACTATCCAAAGAACTGTTATTAGGCATGCAATTGCAAAGCATTGCATAAGTACCGATAAAATATTTTTTGAGCGAACTAATCCTCCGTAAAACAAAGCTAATCCAGGGATTGTCATAAATAAGACTAAGCAAGTTGAAGTTAGAATCCACGCGGTATCACCAGAATCAAGTTTGTCTGCTGCAAAAACATTACATTCAAACAATAATATTGATACTAAAATTGTAACTCCATAAAAAACAGCATTGACCATGTTTACTTCCTCCTTGGGTTTCTCTACGATTTTATTCGTTTTTCATCCGGGACTCATTTGAGAAAAACGTTGGATTCAATATTCTCTTAAAATGCAGATGTACTAGAAAAAATAGAAATATCGAATCAGATTCAAAAAGTTATGAGGTAAATATATTATGTGTTTATTTCAGTAATGTTACGGTTTTTTTGACATTATGTTTCGTTTTTTTGAGGAAAAATATTTAATTTTTAGGTTTTAATCTAAAAATCACTTTTTTTGGGGAAAAACTAAGAATTTTTAGAGAGTCAGGGATAATAACGTCTTGTGGAGAAATTCTATAAGAATTTTCTCCGGGTTCTAAATTTTTCAAATTCAATCGAATCATTAATTTCTCTTCATCTAGGAAATTAAGAATATTTTTTCTCCCACTTACTTGAAGTTTAATGACTTTAAGATTGTCTAATTCTAAATCGAGATTTTTAGGGATATTATAAAAAGATATGGGTACCTTATATCTAGCAGTTTCACTCTCTGAGAAATTAGAGAGTATATTAGAAGGAGTGACTCTCTCATCTATTCCAAAACTTGAAAGAAGGATTAGGCATGAAAGAATAAAAAACTTTGATTTCCAGTTGTTTGTCAAATTAGTTAGAGTAATTTGGTTTTTAAAATCCAGGGAATTTTCATTTGATTTTAATCTTGAAATTATCCATTCATTCAGCTGTTCTTCAGTATCAATTTTGTTGATTTCTCCATTTTCTATTACAGCAATTTCTTTACGTTCTTCTGAAACTATAATTGCCAGAGCATCTGACCTCTCTGTAACTCCAAGTGCAGCTCTATGTCGGGTCCCATAAGATGCAGGAATATCTTGTCTTTCAGATAAGGGTAAAATACATCCTACTCTAAATATTTTTCCATTTCTTATTTGAATAGCTCCATCGTGATATGGGGATGTAGAATTAAAAATAGATTCCATAAGTGCAGGTTTAATTTCTGCATCAATTTTTTCACCTGGACTTCGAAATATCGAATTCAAATCTTCTTTTCTTTCAATAATAATAATTGCACCGAGTCTTTTTTTTAGAAGTTGAAAAGTTGAATCTCCAATAATAGAAAGATTGTTATTCGATACGTCAATTTTAAATATTTTTCTAATCATTGCGATAATTCGTATTAGTGGATTTATTTCTGAGGAGATTTTTCGGATATCATTTTGAAATGAGATTAGAAAAAGAATAAGGAAGGTAATACAAACTACCCAAAGGAGAAAAGAAGTCAGATGTAATCCAAAATGTTTTGATATGAAATAGCATATCCAAATTGATATTATTCGAATTAATAATTGCATTGCGTGTGAATTGTTAAATCTTCTGTATACCTGATAAATCAGATACCACATTATTAAAATATCTATAACATAACTAAGATTGTCCCACATAAGGAATCCTTATTTTCTGAAAAGATCTTCGTCTTTAGAGCGATAAAGTTTAGAAGAAGGAATATCATCTTTTCTATAATTTATTCCTCTTATTATTACAGCAGGAATACTTTCTCCAGCCTGACCCATTACAGAACTGGCTGCTGCTGCAATTTCATCAGCTTGTGCTAAAACAGTTATAAGTAAGGGTCGACCCGAACGGTCTTTTTCTCCTTTAAGGTCAGATAATGATTCTATCCCAGACGATCCAATTGAAACGCCTACAACGCCACGACGAAATGCTCGACCTTGAGTGTCAACTATAATAACAGCTATTTTCACCTGCTCTTTTTTTAAGACTTTTTCTCTTATTTTACTTGCAGATAAGTCTGCATCTTTTGGTAATAATAAAATGGTATCTTCTTCTCCGAGTATATTTGATCTGTCAATCCCTGCATGAGCACATACCATACCGGTCCGGTGTTCTACTATTAATGCTTTCTCTGTAGCAATGATTATTTCATTCGATTCCCCCATCACTGCTTCAACTAATCTTGGGTCTCTACTGTCTCTCTTTGCAATTTTTATAGCTTCTTTTGAAGGTGAAATTTCTTTTAAATTCAGATATCTATTCTCTGCCTTACTAACTATTTTTTGGGCAATGCATAGAATATCGTCTTTTTTATAGGAGATACCAAGATTCTCCATTTGACGAGAAATCTTTTCAAAAAGATTATCGTTTGGAAGTATTTCTGAAATTCCTGTAATTGGAATCATTTCTATTTTGTTCATAATTTATCTTCAAATTTTAATGTTTCTAATAGATTAGGTTCATATTCTATCAGCTTTTTTAGATTATCAGGTGTGTCAAGATCAAAACTCAAATCTTCGTTTTCGTAACTATATATTTCTATTTGTTTTTTTAAATAACTGTCCCAATGTTTTTTGAAACTATTTTCTCCAAACGATAAATCAGGACTATTTTTTGATGGGAAAAAAAGACTATTTGTTCCTCCATCTGGAGAAGATGTAATTATAACAGAAGAAAGTTTCATTCCTTTTTCTATAATTTTTGTCACGCTAGTTTTTTTTAGAAGAGGGAGGTCAGAAGGTATTATTAAAATAGATTTCGCATTGCGTTTTTTAGCCCACTCTATTCCTTTCCCTAAATCTATATTTAGATCATGTGAATCACTTTTGATTACTCTTGATTTAAATTGATTCACTATTCTCAAAACATCCTCTGAATCAGTTACAACAACTGCATCGTCAATCAAGTTGCAATTCGAAACCGATAATAAGACATTTTTCAACATCCACTTCTGCAAGTTTATTCTAAGGTTTTCTTTTAGTACTCCAGCAAGACGAGATTTTCCCTTTTTAAAATCTTTTGTGGGAATGATTGCAATACAAGGTTTGATAGTTTTCATTGTCTTTTATGAAATTTTAAAAAAGTTAATAATTAATTTATTTCAGTGAATCTGAAAATTCAAGGGTCTGTCTTGCAAGATTCTTTTTTGTTTGTAAGTCTGTCATTATAGTAGGAAGGGTTGTTACTTTCAGGTCAATCTTTTCTATTTCACTCGTTAGTTGTTCATCCACGATATCCATAATAAATCCGTCAATAAATTTTCTTAGAAATCTTGCTACTCCTACAGCAGATACTTCACAATTTAAGCTTTTTAACATTTCAGCGGCAGGTCCTCTGAGGGCTTTTCCTCCAATTATTGGGCTTACTGCAACTCTTGTGAAATTAGGATTTAATAATTTGTCTCTTATTTCTTTTACTTCTAAAATTGGACCGATACTTACGATTGGGTTTGAAGGACAGAAAATTATATGTGTTGCATCTTCTAAAGCCGAAAGGACCTCTTTAGTGGCAGTAGCTTTTTCAATTCCATGAAAGTTTACTCCGATTACCTTAGGGAGAGTTTTTCTTGCAACAAAATAGTCTTGGAATTCTAATTCTCCTCCCGGAGTCATTATTCTTGTAGCAACTTGATTGTTTGTCATAGGCAAAATTTTTGTATTAATTCCAAAAGCAGAACTTAATTCTGAGGTTACTTCTGTAAGATTTTTGCCTTCGTTAAGTCTTTGAGTTCTTCTTATATGTGTTGCAATATCTTTATCTCCAAGCTTAAACCAAGACGCACCACCATAAAGGTCTAAAATTTTTAAAGCTTCATTGGTATCATTCTTAATTCCCCAACCCTGTTTTGGATCTGAAATACCTGCAAGATTATACATTACAGTATCAACGTCTGGACTAATATGCAGTCCATGTAAGGTGAAATCATCAGCTGTATTTACAATGACACTCAGTTCTCCGTCTTTTAGAAAAAGGTCGAGTCCTGTTGCAAGTTTAGCTCCACCTACACCCCCTGCAAATGCAACTACTTTTCCGTATTTACTCATCTTATTAAGACTTTAGGTTTAATCGATTTTTTTTTACTAGGATTTGTTTTTGGAAATCCTGCTAAAATCATAGCACGTGGAAACCATTTTTTTGGCAAGTCTAGAGAAACTCTTGCAATTTCAGGACAAAACAAAGGTGCACATCTCCAAACTGAACTTATTCCTTGTGCAGCAAAGGCGATCATTAAATTTTGCAATGACGCACCAAGACTGTGTTCTGCCATCATATTTTCGTTGTCTTGTTTATTTTTCTCTTTATAAGTATCCATTTTAGAGAAATCAAGAGAAACTAGAACTATAAGTGGTGAATTTTGGATCAAAAGTAAACTTTTTTCATATCTACTTTCTCTTATTTTTTTTGAAATACCTTCAGATTTCATATCTTCTAAGAACTTTTTGCCCATCGATTTTCCTAATTTTGTTTTTGATCTTTTGTTATTTAAGATACAAAAACGCCAAGGAAATGTTCCATGTGGGCTAGGTGCTAGAAGCGCAGCATGAATAGCAGTATCCACATATTTTTTTGGAACTGGAGATTTTTTGAAGATTCTAATTGATCTTCTTTTAAGCAATGCGTCAGCAAGACTAAAATTCCTAAGATTTTCAATAAATGTTTGATTGTCCATTACATTTGGTCCTTATACAGGTGGAGCGCCGCCTTGTTCTGGCGAAGGAGGAGGGGGGAGTTTTCTTTTCTCTCCAGGGAGTGGGGGACCAGGATCTCCAGGGATTGGTTGTCCAGCCATGAATCCGTCTATTTGTTTGGGAAGATCTTCCTCTCCATATGCCACAGACAAACATTCTTGAATTTCTTCTGTCGTCTTTGGGTTATTTTCTATTTTCTGAAGTGATAAAAGAGAATCTACTTTAGCATTGTATTGTGATAGATTGTCAGAAGTGCCACTTCTTCCTTCAACTACAGGCACCCTGTTTCTTTGTCGTCTAGCTAAAATTTGCAGAATATTCCACGCTCTTTTATTCTCTTGTATTGGCATAGTTTCAATAGTCCCTGATTTTTGAAAATCCTTCCATATTTCTTCACCTCTTTTTGTACGGATTACAATTATTGTCCAGCCTCGTGTTCCAACACCTCCGCATGAAATATCAGCTAATTCTGCAGAGAAATCTCCGCAATGTTGACATTCTGGCCTCTGATAATTTTCCATAGCTTCTTTAAGTGGAAGAGTAACTAATTCCCCGTCTTTTTTATGAATGAGAATATCTCCTTTAACGTTGAATTTTGCTACATCTTCAAGAGGAATGTTCATCTCTCCTTCAATTTTTTCTTTCATTAAATCAAAGGTGAATACCTCTGTGCAAAAGAGTCCTATTTGGAGAGAAGTTCTATTAGAAAATCCTCTTAAAAATCCTTTTTGTTTCTCTATATGCTGCGGTCTCTTTTTAGTAGAAAGTAAAAAAGAAGGATCTATATGAGACATTTTTCTGATTGGAGTTATTTGACAAGGGACACCTACAAAAGCGACCTTTTTTAGATTTCTTTCTTCTACTTCTTCTAACGCTAAATTATTTGGACAGTAGGTGTACCAACTTCCTGAACTAGCCAGAATTTCTTTTTGCGTAGTAACAACTTGAGGACTTGGGCTACATGGGGGATCATTTTCTCCTACCGCAGATACTACTGCTCCATCTATTATTTTTTTTTCTAATGCCCAAGATAAAAGAGCAGTTACAATTCCACCGTCCTGAGCATTTTCCATTATTTCATCTTTTTTTGTTCTAGCTGCAAAGATATTTTTGTATATTCCAAAAATATCTTCATAAGGTCTAGAGTCTTCAAAAACTATATCTTTAAGATGGTTTTCTCTTGGCCAGAGTCTTGGGCAAACAGATGCACAAACATCGCATCCCACTCCTTCGCTTATGCCACAAAAATCAAATGCTGCAGAAGCTTTTGCAGTTTGTTTTGGTTTGTTATCTACATATTCAATTACATTATGTGGGCACACTAATACGCAACTTCCGCACTCGCAACAACTTCCCGCATCAACTACGTCATGCATCATGTTTTTGAAAGATGGATGGTGTAAATCATTCATGTGAAATTTCTTTCTTGAAAATTAGAAAAGTTCTTATATTATTTGCTTTTAATTTAGCATTTTTAGTGAGTTGGAGTTTTTAGTTCCAGATTGTGCTCCCCTTCCTAAAACCAGGAAGTCATTTTCTTTAGGATGTCTGAAGTCAGGATTGTCTTGTTCAATTATTTCGTAGTTTGTAGTTCTTTGTACTGGGGTCTTGCCTGCTGAAAGTATCGCTTCATTGAATTCTTTAGGTGTTAAGCTTTGCCCGTATTCTGACCCGGATTCCCGACTGATATTTTCTTCTATTAAAGTACCACCTAAGTCATTAACTCCTAAATTCAAAGAGGTTTTCGCAGCATCAAGACCAATTTTTGGCCAAGAAACTTGAATATTCTTTATATGGTTTTTAAAAAATAATCTTGCAATAGAATGTAGTTTGAAAACATATTCCATACTTGCCATTTCTGTTATGCCAAACTCTTGACCCATTTTATTATCGTAAGGAATAAAAGGCAGAGGAACAAATTCTGTAAACCCTGTTTTTGAATGATTGTTCAGGTTTTGTGACTGCATGTCTCTTAAAATTTTCATATGTTCAACAAGATCTTTTGCTTCTTCAATATGACCATACATTATCGTAGAAGTTGTAGGTATTCCGACTGAATGTGCTGTTTTAATTATTTCGCACCATCTTTGAACAGATATTCTTCCAGGGCTTATTTTTTTCTTAACTCTTTCAACTAAAATCTCAGCTGCAGTCCCAGGAATAGAACTAAGCCCGGCTTCTTTTAGTCTTTTAAGAATTCTTTCAAGAGGCAATCTTGTTTTTCGTTGAACATGATCAATTTCTGCAGGAGAGTAAGCATGTAGATGAACCTTGGGAATAATTTTCTTTGCTAGACGAAGCACTTCTTCGTATCTATTCAAAGAAATTTTAGGGTTTAATCCTCCTTGCATACAAATTTCAGTAACTCCGAAATCTCTTGCTCTTTCAAACTTTTCGGTAAGAATATCGTCGTCGTGAGTGTATGCATCTTTATCATTTGGTTTTCGCCAGAAACCGCAGTATTTACAATCTGTATAGCAAATATTGGTGAAATTGACGTTTGCATTAATTATATAGCTAACTTTTTCTCCTACTGATTTTTTTCTTTCTAAATCAGCAAGATAAAAAATTCTTTCAGTAACCGAATAATTCTTATTATCAAACAATATAACAGCATTTTCACAGGTTAATTCTTCACCTGCTTCAATTTCGTCCAATACCTCTTTTGTTTGATTGTCCATTATGTGCCTCTTAAGTTAGGACTGGCGAACTATTTTTTGCAAGCATGTTATTCAACGCTTGCATTGTAGGTTTAGGACACCATTTATCTTTTATGTACTCATCATATACAGGCATTCGTAATTTTAATTCTACTTCGCGATCTTTGAGTTCGCTTTCGAGTGAACTCAAATTAGGCCAATCTTTATTAGGATTTATATGATCTGGTTCTGGCGCTATCCCTCCTAGGTCATCGGCACCAGCTTCTATTAATGAAAAAAGATTGTCAACTAAATTAGGAGGTATCTGAATATGCACATCTGGCATTATTTCCTTAACAAAAGGAATTAGTTCCTCTATTTTTTCATCATTTGGTTTCTCCCAATTAGCCATAGGAGTTTCTTCTTGTGGGTTTAATGGTTGTAAAATAACCTCTTGGATATGTCCAAATTGAGAATGTATTTCTCCTATGGATTCTAGTGTTTTTATTCTATCTTCGTAACTTTCTCCAATACCTATCAAGATACCAGTAGTGAAGGGTATTCTCAGTTTTCCAGCCTCCCTCAAAGAAGACAATCTTATCGATGGTTTTTTTGTTGGAGCTGCAGAGTGTGCAATTTTTGTTGCTTTCTCACTAGTTGTTTCGACCATCATGCCCATTGAAACATTATAGGGTTTAAGTATTTCTAATTCTTTTTCTTCTAAAGTTCCAATATTCGTGTGTGGTAAAAGACCTATTTCCAAGTATTTTTTGCATACTTCAGCTGTATAAGATGCGTAGGAATTAAACCCCCAATCCTTTAACTGTTTTTTCATTACAGGATGTTTGTCTATTCCTTCCCCTGTCATTATTAAAGCTTCTATTACACCTTTTTCGAAAGCTTTTTTACCTAATTCTTCACACTCAACCAATGATAGTAAAGTAGGTGCGTCTGTTCTAAAAGCACAGTAAGCACATCTATTTATACACCAACTTGTTATTGGTAGCGTGAAATTATAGGAGTAGGTTACGGATCTCAGTTTTTAGGACCCTCCAAGAATATTTTTTACAGAAATTATACAACTAAAATTTATTCAAATATATAACTAATATTTTCTATTGTATCTATATTATTTTCGCCTCTCTAAGAGAATCTATGTCCGATTTAGTGAGTTTTGCAATTTCTGTGAGAATTTCATCCGTATGTTCTCCTAAAAGAGGAGGAGGCAATAAAATTTTCCCCGGAGTTTCTGATAATTTTACGGGTATTCCCATCATTTTTAGGATCCCAGTTTTTGCATGTTCTATTTCTACAATCATATCTCGGTGTTTGATTTGTGGGTCTTCGGTAAGTTCTTGTATGTTTCTAATTGGTCCGCAAGGGACGCCAGCTTCTGAAATAATTTTACCCCATTCAGAACGGGATTTCTCTGTCATTGTTTTTTCGATCTCTGCGTCTAAAATTTTACGACCTTTTACTCTATCAGCATTTTTTGCCCAAGAGCTATCATTAGCTAGATCTTCTCTACCAATTGCTTTAGCAAATCGTTGCCAAAGACTGTCATTTGCAGCCGCGACAATAAGTTCTCCATCGGAACAACAAAAATCTCGATAAGGTGCAATGCTTGGATGTTCGTTACCTAGTCTTCCAGGTGGGACAGAAGTTGCAAAAAAGTTCCCTGCTGCATGGCTCATCAATGCAGCTTGGCCATCTTGAATAGAGACATCGATCTCTTGTCCTTGTCCTGTTTTTTCTCTTGAAATTATAGAGAGTAATATTCCTTGAATTGTAAAGAGTGCAGTTGTAAGATCTGCGATTGCAATACCCGTTTTATATCCTGAACCATCAGAAGGCCCAGTGATACTCATTAGTCCTCCTTCTCCTTGTAGGAGTATGTCGTAGGCAGGTCTTTCTCTATAGGGGCCATTCTGGCCGTATCCAGAAACAGAAGAATATATCAGTCTAGGATTAATTTCTTTACATATTTCCCATCCAAAACCTAACCTCTCAATCGCTCCCGGCCTAAAATTTTGTATTAAAACATCGGATTGTTTTATTAAATCTGTAAGAATTTTTTTTCCTTCGTCTGATTTCAAGTCTAGTGTTAGACTTTTTTTGTTTCGGTTTACTGATTGAAAGTAACTGCTTTCGCCTCCTTCATAAAATGGAGGCCATCCTCTGGTATCATCACCGCCATCAGGATTTTCTATTTTTATGATTTCTGCTCCCATATCGCCTAGCATCATTGTACAAAAAGGACCTGCGAGAACTCTAGACAAATCAATCACGCGTATATGATCCAATGGCATTATCATGTGTTTGCTCCTGAGTACTGATTTCCTGAAATATAAAATTTAATTTTTTGTAAGTTCTGCTAATAAAGTATTTCTGACAACATCAATCGGCATATCAACTCCGGTCCAAAGTTTCCATGCAAACGCTCCTTGATGTATTAACCAACCTAATCCATTGAGAGTTTTTGCACCTTTTCTTTTTGCGTTTTGAAGAAAAATAGTTTCTAAGGGGTTATATACGGCATCTGAACAAATACTTTTTTCAGAAATCCAATTTTCTTGAATTAAAGAAGACGATTCTCTGTTTTTTTCTCCTAACATTCCGACACTTGTTGTATTAACGATAAGATCGAAATTTTTAGTTTCTTCTTCCAAAGACTGAAGTCCATCAGCGTCAATTTTTGATTTTGATATCCTATCGCTGATGTACTTAGAAAGCTTTTCTGCTTTTTCTACAGAACGATTTCTTATTGAGATTTGCTCAGCTTCTGCTTGGGCTAATTTTACGGCAATAGCTCTTGCTGCACCTCCTGAACCTAAAACCAAACATCGTTTTCCTTTTGGATTTTCTCCAATTTCCTCGAGTGATTTGATCCAACCGATGCCGTCTGTGTTGTGACCGGTCATTTCACCATTTTTTGAGAAAGTAACTACATTAACGGCCCCAATAAGTTCGGCATCTTCAGTAATTTTATCAAGCAGTTTGAAGACCTCTACTTTATGAGGAATAGTTATACATAAGCCTGAGAATCCCATTGCTCTTGTTCCTAAAAAAGCCTCTTTAAGATTCTTAGGTTCAACATCGAAAGCTATCATCCTATAAGAAAGACCTAATTCTCTGGCAGAAGTATTATGCATTACTGGAGACATAGTATGTGATAATGGGTGACCAAAAATACCAAGGCATTTTTCGAGCAATATCCAAATCCTTTATTTTTATTAATTAAACTGTTCCAAAACATATAGATAGGTTAGATTACTTTTATCGAATATTAATCGCAAGACAATGAAATATTTTTGTTTCTAACGATTTTTAAAGAGGTTTAGAAATGTCAAAAATTGTAGCTGCAGAAATGCTTAAACCCGGAGAAATTGTTTTGAAAGATTTTTCTATGCCTGAATTAGAAGACGATGCAATCTTAATGAAAGTTGCAGCAGTTGGAATTTGTGGTTCTGATAAACATATGTACGCAGGGAAGATGAATGTTTCCTGGCCTCTGATACCAGGTCATGAATTTAGTGGATTTATCGAAAAAATTGGAAAGAACGCTAATAATTCAATGAAAATCATTGGTGGAGATCTTAAGGAAGGTGATTCTATAACAGTTACTCCTGGCAGTCAGTCGTGTTCAAAGTGTTGGTATTGTGTCCATGTTCCTCATAGGCCGCAACTTTGTCCAAATAGAACAGTTTTTGGATTTAGATCATCTAAAGAATTTCCCCATCTTTTTGGTGCATTTTCTGAGTATATGTATATTCCTGGCAATTCTTTCGTACTGAAAATACCAGAGGGATTATCCCCTGAGAGGGCTACTCTATGTGAACCTCTTTCGGTGGCGCAAAGAGCAGTTAGTAGAGCTTTATCCCCTGGCATTCCAAATGCAGGAGAAGGAATAGGAATTGGAGTTCGTTGTGCGGTTATGGGAGTTGGTCCTATTGGACTTCTTGTAGTAGCAACGCTTAGAAATATGGGCGTAGGTGAAATTATTGTAATTGATGCATCAAAAGAGAGACTTATTTTTTCTAAAAAATTTGGAGCAACACAACTAGTAAATATTTCCGAAACAGATCAGGAAGACAGAAAAGATAAAATATTATCTCTTACAGATAATGTAGGTCCGGATGTTGTGATCGAATGTGCTGGAGTACCAGCTGCTTTTGCTGAAGCACTTAATTTGGTAAGACGAGGAGGTAAATTAATAGAGGTTGGTCATTATGGAGATCCAGGTAGTGTAGAAATCAGACCTCACCAAGTTTGCAATAAAGATGTGGATATTCTTGGATCTTGGGCATATCCTCAAGTACAGTTTGAACCTGCAATTGAAATGCTTC